>DATNKA010000815.1:0-11918 GCA_035603655.1 Candidatus Acidiferrales bacterium
GTTTTTCTGCAGGGCAAACTTTTCCACTTCTCCGTCGGAAAGTTTCGGCGCTTCCAACACCGCCAGCGCAACCACCTTCGTGCCGTCACGAATCAGGAGCGAGCGTTCTTCTTTGTTGCCCTTCAGCGCCAGTTGGATGCGGCCCTTCACGTCCAGCCGGTTGATTTTCTGCATCGAGTTGTCGCGCTTGGCTGGGAGGGAAGGTTGCGGAACCGCGCGGGCAGCGGTTGCGGCAGCCTCAGGAACGCCAGCTTTCGTGGCTGCAGCCAAGCTCAAAGGAGCAGAAACTTTCTCGGCTTGACTTGCGATGTCCTGCATTGCCGAAATCGGAAAATAATCAGGTCCCAGCAAATCCATAATCCCGCCGATCGGCTGAAAGGGCTTGCCCTCTTCCGCGACAACCTCGGCGGCGTGCTCGGCAAGATAAGCGGAAACGGTTTCTTCGGGAACTTCTTCCTCTTCGTCGACGGCTGTCGCCGCCGGTTCGAGGGCAGGCTCAGCCCAGGCTTCGACTTTCTCCCCTGCCAGGTCTCGAGTGATCTCAGGCGTGCCTGCGCTTCCACTTCCCTGCAACAATTCAGCAACCCTCGTCGCCTCATGCCCCTTCAAGTAAGGGTTCGATCTCAGCGACTCCAGAATCCGCTTTGCCTCGCGCACCCGGGCGCTCCGCAACATCGCGGCGATATATTCCAGAGATGCGGAGATCGCAAACTTTGCCAACTCACTGTCCGGCACGGAGGGATTTTCCAGCAACGCCGGCAGCAATTTGGGCCGCAGATTTTCCGGCGAAACCAGATAGTCGAGCACCTCCCGCGCCGTCTTCGGATCTGAAGCTGCCGCCAGCGAAGCATTTTCGTCCCACCCCGCCAGCGTCATGCGGGCAAGCTCGCCAAATACCTTATTGTGCTTGGCAAGATAAACCAGGATTTCAAGGTTCTCGTCGGCAGGCACCGACAATGCCCCGCGCGCTGCAAACTGCATCATGTTCGATGGCAGCTTCGAGGCACGAATTTGATCGATCATTCGCGACATCACTTCGCCTCTTGGTAAGATGGGGAAGTCGCCACCTTCGCCCGCATTTCCAGTTCTTGCACTGCGAGCTCCAGTTCGCGCATTAGCCGGTTCGGCTTGCTCCGCTTGAATTCCTGCACCAAGGCCCGATAGTACCAAAGCGTGCCCTCGCGGCCCCCATTGAAACGTGCCCAGATCGGTTCCCCGACTTTCCTGTAATCCGACAGAATCGAGCGCACGTTGTTCAGTTTGTCAGCTGCGGAAACCAGTCTCGTTTGCGCAGCTGCGCTCTTCAAGTGTCGTAGATAAGTTTCTTTTCGTCCTCGCCACGGCGGCTTCGGATCAATATCGGAATCCGTGCACCCATCCACAATCTTCGCCACGCGGTTTCCAAATCTTCGCCTCACTTCTTTCAGCATGGGCGCGCCGCCGCAATCTTCCACCACATCGTGCAGCAGGGCCGCAATCGCCATATCTTCATCGCCGCCAAACTCCAGCACCAGCGAAGCAACTCCCATCAAGTGCGCGATATAAGGAATCGTCGTCGTCTTGCGCGTCTGCCCGGCATGTTTCTCGGCGGCAAAAAGAAATCCTTTTAGAAATCGTGGACCCAACTTTACCGCGGCTCCCGCTTTCGGAATTTTCGGCCGCTTCGTTCTCACGATCATTTTTCTCCACGCCGCGCCGACAGATAGGCTCGGATAAACGGCTGCAGGTCGCCATCGAGCACGCGGTCCACATCACCCACTTCGGTCTTGGTGCGATGATCCTTGATCATGCGATAAGGCTGCAGCACATAGGAACGAATTTGCGATCCGAAATCGTTGTCCAGCTTCGAATCCTCAATCTTCTTGGTAGCTACGCGCTTCTTCTCCATCTCGAATTCGTAAAGCTTCGAACGCAGCATACTCATCGCACGCTCCCGGTTCTTATGCTGCGAGCGCTCATTCTGGCAACTCGCGACCAGCCCCGTTGCCAGGTGCGTGATGCGCACGGCCGAATCCGTGGTGTTAACGTGCTGCCCGCCCTTGCCGCTCGAACGATAAGTGTCAGTACGAATGTCCTCAGGCTTAATGATCACTTCAATGCTGTCATCAATCTCCGGCGAGACGAACACGCTGGCAAAAGACGTATGCCTTCGCTTGGCCTGATCGAACGGCGAAATCCTGACCAGCCGGTGTACTCCGATCTCGCTCGTCAGCAGTCCAAACGCATATTCCCCGTTCACCGCAAAAGTTGCCGACTTCAGCCCGGCCTCTTCGCCCGGTTGGTAATCGTAGAGAACGGTCTCGAACCCCTGCCGCTCCGCCCAGCGCAAATACATGCGCAGCAGCATGTCGGCCCAGTCCTGCGATTCCGTCCCGCCCGCGCCCGGATGAATCGTCACGATCGCATTCAGCGCGTCGTTGGGCCCGGACAGGAGCGTCTCCGTCTCCAGTTTGTCGACCAGCTCTCGCAGCGTATCAATCTCGCGGCGCAACTCCGCATCGACATTCTCGCCTTCTTTCGCCAAATCAAAATAGGCGGTAATGTCGTCGCCGCGGCGTGCCAGGTCCGCATCCGTGGCCAGCAAGTGCTCCAACCGCTTTTTCTCGCGCATCACCTTCTGCGAGCGTTGCGGATTCGACCACAAATTCGGGTCGGCGGACTGCTTTTCAATTTCGCTTAGCTGCGGACGGAGCTTATCCGCGTCAAAGATACTCCCGGAGCTCGCGCACCTTCTTGCTCAACAACCCGTATTCCTGCTCGAACTCTTGATTCATGGGGATGTTTCTGCTTTCTTGCCTGCGTTCCTGCGAAGCCCGAAGCGCGTGAGCAGCGCCCCTGCTGAAATTATCGCACACAGATAAGCGAACCAATCGCCGTGCCGGGTGTAAAACGTGGTTACGGAGGTGACGGCGAAAGGCGCAATCAGCGCACCCCGTTCCTTCCGCGGAAGCCTCGCCACCGTCCTTCCATAAGGATCAATCGACGCCGTCACTCCGGTATCCGTCGCACTCAAAATCCACCGATCATTCTCGATTGCTCGCATCCGCGTCTGATTCAAATGCTGCGCATAGGCGCCACTGTCTCCGTACCATCCGTCATTCGAAATGTTCACAAAAACCTGTGCACCCTGATCCGCAAACTGCCGCACCTCGTCGGGGAACACGGACTCGTAACAGATGAAAACTCCCAGCGGTATGTTTCCCGCGAGTAGCGGCGCTCGCGACGAGCCCTTTTTGAACTCTCCCACTTCCTTCGTCAGCCCGCCGGCAAATGCAAACATCTGTGGGAACGGCAAATATTCTCCGAAAGGTACCAGATGGACTTTGTCATAACGCGCGGTCCAATCGCCCCAAGGACTCACCAGTGCGGCGGAATTGAAAACTTCCGAAGTTGGCGAGCCGTTCTCCACCGCACTCGAGCTTCCGATCGAACCCGTCACAACCCAACTCCGCGTGGTGCGAGCCATCTCGCTCACCGGCCCGCGAAACAGCGGATCACTCGTAAAGAAAGGCGCAGGAGATTCCGGCCACACGATCAAATCCGGCTTGATGGGCGCAGCCCCACGCACGCCGGATAATACTGAATTGGACATCTCCGCCTTAACGCTGAGGTCGGTTAACTCGCGTAGCGTGCGCTCGAAATTATCCCGAGTCCAGTTCTCATCCACCGGAATATTTTCCTGCACCAGGAGCGCCGCATGATCTGCCGGAATCCCGGGAGCATCCACCAACCGGCCCGCCTGCAATACCCCTGCCGCCGCCACCGAGGCAAGCAGCAGCGTGCTGCGCTTTTTTTTCGGCACCAGGAACGCTGCCGCCACCGCGACATTCACCAGCATGATCTCAAACGAAACCCCATAAACCCCGGTCCAGATGGTGATGCGGCTCAGCGAAATGTTGTCCACCTGCGCGGTGCCAAGAAGGTCCCATGGGAATCCTGTGATGCGCGTGCGTGCCAATTCGACCGCGACCCAAAGAAAAGGTATGGAAATCAGCGCTCGCCGATTGTCCCGCCCCGGTCCCGCCACCAGTCCTACCAGCAACCCAAACAGACCGTGATAAAGTCCGAGATAAAGACAGAAGAGAAACAGCGCCAGCGCTGCCACCGGCACGCTCAGCCCGCCGTGCTCGTGCATCGTGTCGTAAATCCAGTAACAGGTGCCCGCGTACCAGAGAATGCCGGAGGTGTAAGCCAGCAGAAACGCCTGTCCCGGCGTAGCCGCCTGAAGATGAACCGAACCGTCTATCTCCAGCGCCCCCGCCGGCCTGGCCCGCAATACCGCGACGATCAGCGGAGCGAAGGCTAACCAGGACAAAACGTACAATCCCGGCAGCGGAAAAGTCACCACCTGCAACAGCGACGACACTCCCACCAACAACCAGGCGCTATAGTGAATTTGCCTCACCGGGAAGAATAACAAAACACCATTCTCATTCCGAGCGAACTAAGCTCTCGGTCGTGGGCTACTGTGAATTTCCCACGGCGGCGGTAAACCACACGATCTGTCCAATGTTCGGGTCACGCCCCAATCCCGTCCATTCGGCTTCAATTCTGGCGATCACTTCCTGTGGTGGCATATTCCATTGATGGAACTCATAACCTTCCAACCGGCTGGCGTGAAATTCATCGTCCCGCACCAATTGTCCAGCGATGATTGCTCCTTCCGACAGGAACGGAAGTATCAAGTCCTGAGTGGTTTTGAGAATATTAGAATCGTCCGCCGCACCCGCGCGTCGGATCCGCTTGACCAGAGACCAAAGGCCAACGTGATCATTCGCGGCATTCGGCAAGGAAGTCCTGCGTAATAGTAGTAAGGTCGCTCACATACGCGGCTCTTTCCGGCCTCCGCCGCTCATAGGCCTGCCAGAGGGCTACCAAGTCCTCTACGCTCCACAGCCGATCGGTTACGCCAGCCGCCATAGCCGGGGACCGGCGAAGTGTACGATGAATCTTAATGAATTTTCAAATTAGCCCACTACCAAGGTCTCGGCGGGCTGCCGGGCGCGAGGACCCCTGTATAGACAGTGAACTCCGCACAAACTCCACAATCTCTGCCGTCAGGTAGGGCGGGGGCGAAATTCTAAACACCGGCCTCTCGGCCACCGGCTTCAACGAAACACTGTGCCATGCCGCCCCAGTTTCCGGACGATCATGCAGAATCACGGCGCCAGCCCGGTCCAGAAACTGCTGCGCCGACTTCTTGAAATCCTCCGTACCCGGATCCAGCACGGTTAGATACAAATCTGGCCGCATGAATTTCAAAACGCTGTTTGATTCCAGGATTACATTGTGTGCAGACTCGATCCGCTTACGCAGCGCCGGCATAGCCTCGGCCAGTCGGCCCTGCTCGGTGCGCACCCACAATGATCGCGCTGCCCCTGCCACCAAAAAGCGTGACGTGTCCGATTCTCCTCCGCGATCTTTCTCCTCTGAGATCGCCCAACTGTGGTCCCCCGTTGCACAGTCGCATGCCTCCCCATTCGCCGAACATATTCCGTGCCCATACTGCGTAATCTTCACCGCGGTCCACTCATATTCAGCCAGCGCAGCAATCAGCCCTGCAACCACACTGGTTTTCCCCACGCTCCGCGAATGCCCGCCAATCACAATGGTCGCCACGCCTACCTCTTTTTCCCCAACCGTGCCAGAGCCGCCAGCTGCTTCAGATACTGCCTCACCGGCTGCGCTGGAGTTCCCCAGAACGCCACACCCTTGCCTCGCAAAACTTTATTCGGCAGCACTCCGCCCTGCCCGCCCAGCATCACTCCTTCTCCGATGCGCGCATGTTCGCCAATCCCCACCTGCCCTCCGAGCACGACGTCGTTCTCAATCACAATACTGCCGGAAAGCCCTGTCTGCGCCGCGATCACAACATTCTCCTCGATTCTACAATTGTGTCCGATGTGTACCAGGTTGTCGATTTTCGATCCTCGCCCAATGCGTGTTTCGTCGAGGGCACCGCGGTCGATGGTAGTGTTGGCCCCAATCTCCACATCGTCCTCGATCACCAGCCTGCCCACCTGCGGAAACTTCTCATAACGCCCACTCTGCGGATCACGCACGTATCCGAAGCCATCGCTTCCTAATACCGAGCCCGCATGCACAACCACGCGATCTCCCAGCGTGGTTCCGGCGTAGATTGTCACATTTGGATAAATCTCGCACCCGCGCCCAACCTTGACGTCTCGTCCAATGGCGCAACCGGCGCCGATCCGCGTGCATTCACCGATTTCCGCATCCTCGGCAATCACCGCGCATGCCCCCACCACCACGTCCGCGCCGATGGCAACTGAGGAATCCACGACCGCACTCCCGTGCACACCAGCTCCCTTATCCTGATTTCTTCCCTGGTCCTCGAGCAATCGCGCCGCGCGCGCAAAACAAAGTTTAGGATGACGACAGATCAACAGTGGTTTGCCTGTTCCCGCGCATGCGAACTCTCCCGCAATCACCGCGCCGGCTCCCGACTGCAGTGCCTGCGAAAGATATTTCCCGTCTTCCACAAACACGAGGTCGAGTGCCGACGCGGACGCGATGCTCGCAACCCCGCCCACTTCGGCGCTCCCATCCCCTTGCAGCCGCGCTCCAACGGCTTCGGCGATCTCCTGCAGTTTGCGCTTCACGCTCTCACTCTATCGCAGAGCCGCAATCGCACGGAACCCAGGCGTCGGCCCTTGGTGGAAAAACCATTTCGGCAGATAATCGAGAAGACATTTTCGCAGAACCAAGATCAGGATACTCATGCCTTCGCCAACCACGCGCTCCAGCCTAACCTTGATTGCAATACTAACGTACGTCGTGCTGTCACTCCCTCTTCATTCCCCGGCCCAGCAGCTCGCCCACCGCCTCATCCTCAAAGATGGTTCCTACCAATCCATCACGAAATATGAAGTCAAGGGTGAGCGCGTGCGCTACTACAGCGCCGAGCGCGAAGATTGGGAGGAACTCCCTTCCTCGCTTGTGGATTGGCCTGCCACGGAGAAGTACGAAAAAGATCGTACCGCCCCGCCCGCCATCCCGGAGGCCGCCCTCATCGATAAGGAAAGCGCCGCCGACCGCGAAGCCGACGAGTCACACCTTGTCCAGGTGGCTCCCGGCCTGCACCTCCCCGAATTCTTCGGCATGTACATGCTCGACAACTTTAAGGGCCAGCCCCAGCTCGTCGAGGTTCAGCAGAACGAAGGCGACGTCAATCGGAATAGCAAGGGCAATATCCTCCGCGGCGTGGTCGCAAGCGGTAAGGCGACCGTCGAGCTCGATGGCGAGCACTCTGTCATTTACGCCCACGTCGCCGTTCCTTCCATTTACATCAGGATGGACGACGATCCTTCAGGCCCAGCGCCGCCGCCCGGCGAAACCGACTCCGCCCAGCCGTCTCTCCCCAGCCTCGACGCCCCACGCGCCGGGCCGCAGCACCCGGAGCAGGCTCAGCAGCCGGAAAAGGCCATCATTCCCTTTGACCGTTTCCGCATAGTGCGATTGAAAGTGAAAGGCGGCAAGCGCATCGTCGGCGATATCAAGCGCACTCCCACCGGCAAGATCAGTCAGGACCAAAACTCCGTGAAGACGACTACTGACCGCGTCGCCGCAGGCTGGCTCAAGCTAACTCCCACCGAAGACCTCGAGCCGGGTGAATACGCCATCATCGAAACCAAGGGCGCCGAAGGCATGAATCTCTACGTGTGGTCCTTCGGCGTGAACCCCAACGCCCCCGCGAACACAAACCCCTGGACCCCGGATGTGAAGCAGAAGGGCAACAACGAAGTGGAAGTGAAGGATAAAAAGCCGGCCAGCAATCCAGCCGAGCCGCCGAAGTAGAAAACAGATCAAGGCAATAGCAGGCGCGCAAAGTAAAGGCCTCAGCTCGGAGCTAGAAGCCAGCCGCACCTGTTTCTACTTCATTACTCCGCGCTGCGCAATTCCGATATTGTCTCGCGTCGTATTCTTCACCAGATACATCATCTCGTCGGCTTGGCGAATAATGTCGTGTGCATCGCGCGCGTCGTGCGGATAAGTCGCTAGTCCAATCGAAGCCCTAACATTCAGATTCAATCCTTCGTCGCCGCAAAAATTGCTGGCGCGCAAGGCATCGCGTAACCGCTTGGCCACCACCAGGGCCTGATCCTTCCCCGTCTGCGGCAGCAGCACCACGAATTCATCTCCGCCGTAGCGAAACGCAAAATCGATCAACCGCAGCTGTGCCTTCACCAGATACCCGATTTCCGCTAGCAGTTTACTGCCGATCAAATGCCCATGCGTATCGTTGACGTGCTTGAAGCGATCCAGGTCGATGAACAGCACGCTGAACTCGTACCCAAAACGCGATGAACGATAGACTTCCGTTTCGAGCGTCTTGTAAAGATGCCGCGCATTATAGAGTCCCGTACAGTCATCGGTGATCGTCAGTTCCTGAATTTTCTCCACCCAGCGCGCATTCTCAATCGCGATGGCGGCGTAGTCGCACAGGGCCTGCAAAAAGAAAATTTCCTGCTCGCTAACTTGCGAAATGTCAGCATTCACTAACTGGATCACTCCCAGCACACGAAGTCTCGACCGCAGGGGCACGCAGATAACGGATCGGGTCTGGCAGTGGGTCGCTTCGTCGATGCGTTTGGCAAATCGTGGATCGCTTTCCACGTCGGAAAGGATGACCTGCTCGCCGTGTTTGGCCACCCAGCCGGCAATTCCTTCGCCAACCTTCAGTCGAATATCCTTGAGCGCTTCCGCCGCCGTGCCGACCGCAATCGCAAAGTAAAGCTCATCCTTCTGTTCGTCCACCATCAGCAGAGACCAGGTGTCGGGACGGAAATATTCCGCCATCTTCTCCATGATGGTTTGCAGAATCGAGTCAAGGTCAAGCGACGACGTGAGCGCCTTGGCGACGTCGTGGAAAATATTAAGCTCCTGGCTCTGGCGGGTTAATTGAGTGCCGGCGGCCTCGGACATGGGGGGTTCGTTCATCTCCCTTGAGGCGGGCGCATGCAGCCCGCGAATGTTCTCTCTTGGTCGTCGAATCGTTACCCTAGTTTCGAGTCGACAATTCGCTGCATGGACGAGTGACAGTTCCAAAAATTATAGATTCGCATCCCAACCGAGGCAATGACCGTTGGTAACCAGAACCGCTAAAGCCAATGGCCTCTTCACATAGCGAGATGGGCGGGACGGACATTTCGTCCTCGACGGGCGACAAAACGACGCCAACCGACCTTTAGCGTACTCTAGTACTTATGCTGCGGATCATTTGCCGTCGACCACTCCTCCGTATTGGCTTCGCCATCGCGGCCTTTACTGTCGCCTTACCGGCCGTCGCCGCCCTGCCGGTGGACTCGAAAACCGTCGCCGTCGTCGACGCCGGTCTGGGCTCCTGCACCGCCGATTTCACCGTCACTGACGACGCCAGCGTGCCGGTCTATGCTGCCAACATCCGCGTCCATATCGCCTATGGATTCATGAACCTGCACAAGTTCGATCTCCAGGTCGGAACTAATGCAGCCGGCAAAGCCCGGTTTGAAGGCCTTCCCGATAGCCCTAAGCAAGGCCTGTTTTTTCGCTCCTCCGAGGGCGGACGGGAAGGCTCCGCCTTCGATGATCCCGCAAAAACCTGCAAGGCCCAATTCACCATCGTTCTGCGAAAAAAATCACAGGAATAGTAAGTCGTCGTTTCCCCCAAAAGCTTCTTCTGGCGCCCGCGCCAAGCTTCGCCTATGATGAGTGTCATCGCGATGCGGGCTCAGCCGTCGTTCCGCCCGCCGGAGCTCACCGTGGGAACGTTCGGAGAAAAACTGCGCCAACAGCGCGAGCAACGTGGCATCTCGCTCGACACCATTTCTACCATCACGAAAATCAGCCCTCGTATGCTGCGCGCCATCGAGGAGGAACACTTTGACCAACTTCCTGGCGGCGTTTTCAGCAAGGGCTTTGTCCGCGCCTACGCGCGGCAGGTCGGACTGAATGAAGAAGAAGCTGTGGCCGATTATCTCACCGCGTTGCGCGAGAACCAGATTCAATCGCAAACCGTCCTCCCTCATTTTGGCAGCGTCGCTATCAAATCCGCAACCGACCGGGCCGAACTAAATCATCGCAACCCCGATCGCGACAACGGTGTTCGCGGCAGCGATTTTAAGAGCCCTGACCTGGGCCACACCCATAACGGCAGTCTGTACCATAACGATGTGGCCGCCGGTTTACCGTCTCAGCCACGGCGAACAGACGATCGTCGCAAAGGAGTTCGCCGCCTCGGAGATCGAGAAGTCGATCTCAACCAAGCGGTAGGCCACCAAGTTCGGTCTCATGAAGATTTCCCGGAGGAACGTCGTCTCAGCAAAGGTCTTCTCGGTAAAGATCTCCCCGGCAGAGATCTCCCCGGAAACGCTGTTCCTCATTCCCCGCTTTCTTTCCTGAACCTAAGTTCCGCCGCGTCCCCTTTGCAGTCTTTGCGAAAAAGCCAGCCCGAACCTGCATCGGTGCCGGTAGCCATTCCCGCCAATAGCGCTTCTCGCCGCGTTCCTTGGGAGAAACTAGGCGCCGCCTTGTTGCTCATCGCCGTGGTCCTTGCCGTGTGGACGCTTCGCCGTCACGATCAGCCCGTATCCCACCAGTCGGCATCCTCTTCCCGTCCAACCGCGGCTCCCGCGGTTCCAGTTCCAGCCCCTGCCCTGGCATCAACCAAGCCGGTCGTCGCCGCTGCCTTGCTGCCGGTCGCGCGCGCTCCCAGACCAGCAGCGGTAGGCAATCAGGCGGCCGCAGTCACCTCCGGTACGGAGGTTAAACTCCCGGTGACGAAGCCTAGAGCCAGCGCCACTGCTGCCAGTTCGCCGCGCACCTTCACGCTGCTGATTCGCGCTGACCAAACGTCTTGGATTGCAATCTCCGCCGATGGCCAGCCCGCCGCGAAAGAAACCCTGATCGCGCCCGCCCACACATCGGTTCGCGCCAGCCACGAAATCATCGTGAGAGCGGGTAACCCCGCCGGGATTAGCTTCCTGCTGAATGGCAAAGAAATCCCGACTCACAGCAGTCCCGGGGAAGTCGGCATTTTCACCTTCGATGCCAATGGGATGCGAGCCTCCACCTCCGCGCAAGCCACTACTCCGGCACGCTGACGGGGTTCCGAGATCTCAACGGCAACTCAGCGGGGCAAATAGACCTCTGATCGATATCTGCTTGACTAGGAATTCACGTCAGGACTTCTTTTCTATCCACTCCGCCAGGCGGCAGCCGTCGTCTTCCAGCACGAAGCTTCCCGCGCCAAAGCATTCTCCGAAGATGCGATGTGACTCCCGATCGCGCGCAGCGCGTGAAATCCATTGCTTCCCCACCTGATACTGCGCACCGGTGAACCACTTCTGCGGAAGCACTTCGACCAGGCCTGCCTGCAAGTACAGCACGAAAAGTGCGAACGCCGGATCGTCATTTGACATCGCCTTGTAGCTGGTGGGCACGATCAGTTCATCGACGGTCGCCAGTGCTGGCGGCACCTCAATCTTGTGCATCCCCGGGCCGAATGTGAGAGGCACCTCAAAGTCCGCGATCGGGGGAGTCTTGGAATAAATGCGATCCGACGAGGGTTTGAACCAGCCGGCAATCTCCGCCAGGTCAAAACCTTTCAGTTCGTTCGGCTCGAAAGCAGCCAAACGAATGCTGCGGCCCTCCGGACACCAGATACCCAGGCCGCCCGGCGATACCAGGAACGGCCGGCAGTACGTGTTCAACGCCATGCACGGCTTATCCGGTTCCTGCTCCGGAGCCAGCGACACCACATAACCTACCGGGCCTTCATCGCCGTGGTGCGTCCAGACAAAACGCTGCCCGGCTGCGGAATGAAATGCCGGAAATGTTTTCCAATACCACGGCGCAGGGCCAACGGTTTGCTCGAGCTGCTGCCGGAGACTAATCAAGTTTGGATTTGGCATTTAGAA
>DATNKA010000816.1:0-2948 GCA_035603655.1 Candidatus Acidiferrales bacterium
TTGATGGGCGTAAGTTAAATCGCCCGCGCTGCCTTATCGAGAAACCGGCTTCGAGTCCTGAAAGTCAACTAATCAGATGGGATGAAAACCTGGCCGCCAGCGGCTAGCTTCCTCGATTGGATCGTCAGCACTCGCAAACAGACATCTTTCTTGCCAACCGCCCGAGTTGTGACCATATAGTGTCAGAGCATTGGTTCACAATGCTCAAGCGGGCCGGATTCAGCTCATCACGCGCTCCTGTTCATCCGCGGTTCTCCCGTTGGCGAGAGAAAACAGCACAGCGCCAACCTCCGCACGACTTCTGTGGTCCGAGACCCGAAATACGGAGACTTTTCCGTCTACCCCCCCGGCCTCGATTGCCGCGCGCACTGCTTCCGTTGGCGTGAACTCCCCAGCGATCAGCAACGTCCTATCCAGGGCACGAAGTTCACTCAGACTAGTCAGCTCGTACGAGGTCCCGACATTCGCCGTAGTGTAGCCGCGCACATCCACGAGAATGGCGTCTGCCGCTGCGACCAATCGCTTCATAGTGATTCTCCACGTGTTGTCGAAACAAGGATATTCGTGGACTTCATACCTGCCGTCCAGTGCCGGACGGCCTCCAACGCTGTGCACTCTTTTTTCGAGGTCCGCCGCAGATCGAATGAAGTGCCGGCTCATCCGCAGCGTTGCGAATCGGAGCACCCCCTCCGGGCTCGCCGTACTCGCGGCGATGTCCGGCCCCACAATCGCATGGATCTCGCCCGTTGTTAACCAGGTGCGAGATATCGCGCGCAACAGTTGGTCCGAGGCCGCTGCATTCCGGAACGTGCGCAGGAACAAGAGCTTCAGGGGATCACCACGTGGGCGCGTCAACGCCCCGGCAACGAACGGTGCCAAGAGAATTACCACCTCTGCGGGAACGAACAACGCCCAGAACCCAAGGGACGTTCCCGTCTGCAACATCAGAACGCCCGCATTGCTCGCGGCACCGACCGAGCCCGCCAGAATGAAGGCCAACGCCTCCGGGGAGACACGCAACGACCTCTTGGCGAGCAACGTCGCCGCGAGCGAGCCAACAAGGATTCCGTATCCGAGTACAACAATGATGGCCAGCAGCACGCCCACCGCGCGAGGGGATCGCATCTCGCTGTCTCCGAACATAACCGGAACCAATCCCATCAGGACGCCTGGGGGGACCGCGAATAGCCACCAAGACACTGCTGATGTCTGCCCCGAGCGGATCAGGCCCGGCACCACGATCGCCAGAAGGAAAAACCCGGCGCCGAGAGCGAGGCGGCCCTGCGACAAGATCATGTAAAGCAATGGCCGGCCCGGATTCTCGTTGAAAGTGACCCCACCGAATAGACCCAGCGCCAGATCCTGAACGAGCGCGGCAAGCGCAATCGCCACCCATCGCCCAAGCGCTTGCCATCGCGTTGCCCGGCGCGCTGCATTTGCTCGAATCAGCCCTTCTCGCGACGGTCCGCGAACATCGCGAAGCTCGATGTGGGCCTGCGAAATACTCGGTGATGGGCTTCCGCCTCCTTGGCTCGGCTCTTTCTGCCGGCGCATCTGCCGAAGCACGGCTGCTCGATAGAGATGCTTGAGCAACCACCGCGCGGTGACGACGCCGACGACAAAGAGCATCGGCTCCGCGAGGGCCGGCAACAAAAAGTGCCACTGCTCTGCTGAAGTGTCCCCACTTGGCGGATTTGTGGTCCCCACCCCCACGGTTACGTCGAGTGTCGCGTTGAGCAGTATTATGTCTCCCCGATTTAGGATTACGTCACCGCGCTGCCAGGGCTCAAAGTTCGGATGCAGCACTCTCAAGCGATACACTCCCGGGGAAAGTGGCGGGAACCGGTAGCGTCCAGTGGAGTCGGTCAGGCTCATCCGCGTAATGCCGGTTCGCATGTTCTCGAGAGTTAGTTTCGAGGCGAGTGGCACGTGCCCTGAGAAGTCCCTAACCGTGCCTTCAAGAGTGGCGGTCGCCGGCAGGTCGCCGAATGCCGAAAGTGCGAGAACGATGCTGGCTGCGAGGAGAACGCGAAGGCCGGCAGTCGTACCGAACCTACGTCCGCGCGTTTTCGGAGTGGCGACGGTTTGGGTGCACATCATCGCCTCGCTCTTGGAGGATTGAAAACCCCGATCACCCTTCACCTCCGCTATCCGAACCCAACGGCCGGCGTCTGGAATCAGTCCAACCGGAGGGATAGCCCCTCCGTCCAAATCATCGCTGACGTAGCTGATTACAGCTCTTGTTCAAAGCCAGCGCACGAGTCGGCCGCGGGCATTGTATCCTAACCACGCGCTGACGCCTTCAGCCAACCGACAAGTTCACACCCAACAGCCTCGCGTCACCGACACTCGCGTTAAACGCGGACACGGACGGGTGTCGTCGGAATCGGCCCTTCCCCTTGGAGGGCGATCACCAGACTGTGCATCTTTGGGTTGGATGGTCGGCATGGACACTGGTCCGGAAACGGGCTTCAACAAGATTGAAAACTCCCCCACCAGCCTTCTGGACCAGGACCGTTGGCTTTGTTATTTCTACTAACATTGAAACAGGATAAGTAGATAGTCGCGCGGTCAAGAGAGCCCTTGCTACATCTGTTGGAGGAACTTCGGAGCGCTCGGAGGGAAAACAATCGGGTCGGTCTCGTCTGCGTGCGCGTGTCTCGTCTGCGTGCGCCTTGATCCGCATCTCACGAAGTTGTACCCTCGGGCTCACGCCGATGTCGGTGCTTGCCACGAGCGTCGCTACGCTTACTGCTGTGACCTGGTCTTACCTCGCCTTGGCCAGGGGGTCCTTCTGGCGTCTTAAGACCTTGAAGATCGATGCCAGTGGCGAGGCGGGATTTTCCGGCCGCATCGCTGCCATAGTTCCGGCTCGCAATGAGGCAGAACTGATAGGACCCGTCGTCACATCCTTATTAAACCAGCGCGTGGCTATGCCCGTCCTCCTT
>DATNKA010000817.1:0-5846 GCA_035603655.1 Candidatus Acidiferrales bacterium
GAGAAAGCTGATCCCGAGTTCTCCGCTCAGCCGATTATTTCCGTGCCCCCTGAAGCCGACAACCATTCGCAGACCATTGTCACTGCGCCCAAAATTCAGTTGCAACATGAGCTTCCGTTGCCGAACACCGTTGCCTGGTCGGATAGACCGCGGATGCCAATTGCGCCCGCCCCGCTGGTGCCCGCGTCGGAGATCTCGCGCCTTGCGCCACAGATGGATGGTTCGGTGATAGCCCCTCCGCCGGACGTGGACAATGCATCCCAGAAAACGATGCAGCTTCCGCAAGTGGCAGTGATTTCACCACCGCCCGCGCTGGAAGCCACTTCCGAACGACGCCTTGGTGAACTCAACATAGGACACAGCACGGTAATTGGGCCGGCTCCACAACTTTATCTGGACGAACAACGTACGGTAGCTCAAGGACGTTCGGCTGCGCTGCGCGGACATGCTCCGCAAGTGATCGCTCCTCCACCTTCGGTCAACGCACCCGGAGGTTCCCGCAACGGCAGAGGCATGATTGCGCTCAGCCTGCATCCAGCAGTGGGCGCGCCGCCGGCACCAGTGGCCGGTAATCGCCGGGGTAACTTCGCCGCCACGCCGGAAGGACATCGCGGAGCCTCCGGCGCACCAGGCGGCTCAACTGCCTCGTCTGCAATCGATGGAAGTGTGTCAGGCAAAAACAGCACCGGGAAATTGCCCTCGGGACTGTACGTTGGCAACGCCGCGAGCCCCACTTCGGCCGTCGCTGGCAATCCCACGCCAACGAAATCCAGCGCCAACTCCGTCAATCCGAAGCTGCTTGCGGACGCTCGCCCACCACGTGTATCAGGGACGACGCAGCCGGAGAGTGACAGCAAGATCTCTGAAGCGGAGCGCGCCGTATTCGGAAACCGCAAAATCTACTCCCTCAGCCTCAATATGCCGAACCTGAATTCCGCCGGAGGCAGTTGGGTCATCCGCTTCGCTGCGCTGAAACAGGATTCAAGCCCGGGTAAGTCTTCTGCGAGTTTGGCATCCTCGGAACTTTCATCTCCGGTGGCCAAGCGCAAGGTTGATCCGGCCTATCCGCTAGAACTCATGCGCCAGAACGTGGCCGGAACCGTCATCCTCTACGGCGTCATCCACTCGGATGGAACAGTTGGGAACGTGCGTGTCCTGCGCAGCGTGGACGACCGCCTCGACCAGTTCGCCAGCGAGGCCATCGCCAAATGCCAGTTTGAACCGGCCATGAAAAATGGATCTCCCGTTGAAGTGGAAGCGACGTTCTGGATTCCCTTCCGGCCTTCAAGAGCGAAATCTAATTTTTGAATCCGGTTTGGGTCGCGAGCTCATGCTCGGTAATGCGGCTACCTTGTTGCGGCTTTTTTCTTTTCGAGGGCAGCGTAGATTGCGGGATCGGTGCAGACTTCGTAGTAGGTGCGGTCGCTCCAGCCCTGGACGGAAAAGTCTTCTGCATTGACGCGCGGCACGCGGCTTTCGCGCACCACGATTTTGCGGAAGATGTCGCGGTCGACTGGAACGGTGCCGCTCGACAAGCGGTATTCGCCTTTATTCGATACAGCCGAGGGCGGCAACTTCACCGTAAGGGGTACCAGAGAAATCTCCTGCTCCAACTTACGAAATGCGGCCAGATTCATGCGAATTCCGCCGAGGTTGTAGCTTAAGACTGAGTCTTCCGGATTCGCCTCAGCAGAAGCCGAGCCAGCGTCCCCGGTTTGGAACACGTACACATGGAATGGTCCCGCCTGGGATTCCATTACCTTGCGAACGCGCTTGTTGCAGGAAGACAGACGGTCGCTCTCGTTGAGAGCTTCCGAGATCATGATCTGGCGTTCGCCATCCATCAGATAGAGCGGGGCGGATTCCTGCAGAGTGATGCCTACGCCCAGTTCGAGTTCCGGCATGCCGGAGCGCTGCATCAATTGGTTATAGCCGCGCACGATCTCAATGATCTCGCGAGCCAGCACGCAAGCGCGACTGACGGCGAGCCCGGGCTCGCCTTCGCGTTCGAGGATGGCGAGGATAATGGCATCGCCTTCCAGAAAAACTTTCTGCGCCCCATACTTGCCGAGCAACTTGTTCACCGGATCGTAAAAATTCAGGCTGAAGTAGGAGGCTGGATTAAGTCCCTTGTCCATCAGGGTGCGGGTTAGCCGGGTTGAGTCGCGGACGTCCGCCTTGAGCACCACGTGGCGCAGGACGCGGTCTTGCTCGGGCTGCTGCGGTTGCTCATCGGGCAATAGAAATTCGTAGAGAGTACCGTTCATGCGCGAAAGTTCGCGCAGCTTGTCGGTGGCAACCAGGTTCACCGAATCCATCGCCGCATTAAGCGTTTCGAGCCGGCGGAGATCGCGGTGGTAATGAGAGAAATCTCGCAGGAATCGTGCGGCGACTTTGGCGCGCTCCGCTCCACGACAGCCGGCGACCTTGCCCACCGCTGCGTACAGGCTGGTGGGCGAGAGCTTGCCATGCTCCTGGATCATGCGCTCCACGCGGTCGCATTCGGGGCGCGAGATGAGGGCGTTTTTCAATTGCTGCGGATTGATGCGGGGAGCGTACTCGCCGAGCAGAGGTACGGTGTGATAGGAAGCGATCACGCATTCCATTACCTGCTCATCTTCGAGCAGACGCACCCACTTCGCGAGCCGTTCCTGCTGCGCCACGCCTTCCGCGGTGGATTCGTCGGGAGTGCCCGTGCCCACCAGCGCGCGCGCGTTTTCCGGGGCGCAGAGCCAGGAATCGATGGTCTCGCTGGCTGTCTGCTCGCCATAGAGCGAGCGCATGAAACCCCACACGAGATCCTGCAGGCGGGGATAGCGGTCGGGATCGCGATCCCAGTTGCCCAGCATCACATAGTGCTCGGCGCACAGATAGTCATCGCGGCCATCCTCGGAAAAAGCGAGACGGTTTACAAACAGGCCGTAACTAGCCAGGGTGGCGCTGCCGGATTCCGCGGCTTTCGGTTCTCCAAAAAACGAGCGCCGGGTGCGCGCCAGCGTTTCTTTTTCGATCGCGCGCAGGGTCTCGAACATTTCCTGCCCGGTTTTGCGCAGAATGATTTTCTTACGCACCTGGAAAGCGGCCACACGTTCGCGATACTCCACCGCTTTTCCCTGCCGAATGCCATCATAACTTTTGAGCAGAACGCGGCAACGCTCCAGCAGTTGCGCGAATTGCAGGGCCATTTCAGTGCGCAGAAACTTGATCAAGGCCAGGCGTGCGAGCAGATCAAGGGAAAGCTTTTCTTCTTTCTTCGCGCGATTCAAGGCCGCGAGATGAAGTTCGGCCAGCAGCGGCTTCCAGTCGGATCGGTCGGAGGTGCCACCGTCCGCTCTCCGCCTTGCCTCGGCAGCGGCGGTCCGCATCCACGAGGGCCCCTGGGCGTTCTGCGGAGCCTCAGCCGCCAGCAGACCTTCCAACTCGCCGTGACGCACCATCAATCGCATAATCTGGGCGCGCCCCGCGTCCACGAAGCGAGGGCTCAGCACGACATCGTGTCGAAGGTTGTCGACGCCGACGGCTATTCCCTCGAGCGCGATTGCCGGCCTGGCGGTAAGCATCTCCGGCAACGCCGGTTTTTCAGGCTCCTTGCCGAGGCGGAAGATGGGAAATCGAGGCATTATGAATGGCGTGGGATTCGGGAACTTACTGATTACACAAGTACATATCGAGGCTAGCACGAGGGTTGAGGTGAGCTAAAGTTACCTCGGTTACGCGCTCGCTTTCATGACTGATCTGCCTGAACTTGCCCTGGAACAGCTCGGGAGCGGCTCAGAAATAGAAATCAACGCGGCTGGAAAAATCCGCACCGGTCTCGGGTTGGGTCCATTTAACAATGTAAAATTTGGCGGTCGAACGATTTAGTCCTAAGGCTTGAGGCAGAAACAAAATAGGAGAATTTGCAATGATCGGCTTTTCAGTGAACGGCAAACGCGTCAATCTCGACGTTGATCCTTCCACTCCGCTGCTGTGGGTTATCCGCGAACAACTCGGGCTCACGGGAACAAAATATGGGTGCGGCATGGCACAGTGCGGTGCGTGCACGGTGCATATCAATGGAGATGCGGTGCGCTCGTGCGTGGCGCCAGTATCGCGGGCGAGCGAAAAATCGGTAACGACCATCGAAGGGCTATCGCCGGATCTCAGTCATCCTCTGCAGCGCGCGTGGCTGGAAGAAGACGTCCCCCAATGTGGCTACTGCCAATCGGGACAGCTGATGAGTGCGGCGGTGCTACTGCGCGAGAAACCGAAACCGACTGATGAAGATATTGACGAAGCCATGACGGGCAACATTTGTCGTTGCGGAACTTATCCGAGGATTCGGAAAGCGATTCACCGGGCGGCGGAGATGGCAGCAAAGGGAGGTGCGTGATGATTCGCCGCAAGTTGGAACGTCGCGACTTTTTGAAGATTTCAGTGGCTGCGAGCGGGGGGCTGCTGATTGGATTTCGATTTTTCGGAATCAGCACGCTGGCATCGGCGAAGTCATCGTCGGAACCCGCGCCCGCGAGTACTTTTATGCCCAACGCATTCGTGCGGATCGGAAGCGACGAAGGGGTCACCGTAATTGTGAATCACTCGGAGATGGGGCAGGGCGTTTACACATCGTTGCCCATGTTACTGGCTGATGAGTTGGATGCGGATTGGACCAAGGTCGGATTCGAGCCTGCTCCGGTCGATCCCAAATACAACCATCCGGCCTTTGGTATCCAGATGACGGGAGGAAGTTCCAGCGTCTATTCGGGACTGCAGCAATTTCGCGAGGCTGGCGCTGCCGCGCGCGCAATGTTGATTGCGGCAGCGGCCCAACAATGGAATGTCGATGCTTCCGCCTGTCGCACAGAATCCGGGGCGGTATTCAATAAGAAGGGTCAAAAGCTGACCTACGGTCAGCTCGCGACTGCGGCGGCAAAGCTAACACCACCGGAGCACGTGCAGTTAAAAGATCCAAAGACGTTCAAGCTGATTGGCAAGCCGATCAAGCGGCTCGACACTCCAGAAAAATTGAACGGCGAGGCTGTTTTCGGAATTGATGTGAAGCTGCCGGGCATGCTGACGGCGGTGATCGCGCGTCCACCAATATTCGGGGCGACAATGAAGAGCTTCGACGATTCGCGGGCACGGTCGATGCCGGGCGTGAAGAAAATCGTAGCCATTCCTGCGGGCGTCGCCGTAATCGCGGATACATTCTGGCAGGCCAAGACGGCACGGGATACTCTGCGCGTGGAGTGGGATGAAGGCAGCATGCAGAACTTCAATACCAGGGAGATGATGCATCAGTTCCGCGAACGGGCAAAGTCGCCGGGAACGAGCGTGCGCAAAGATGGCGATGCCACGGCCGCGCTTGCGAGTGCCGCAAAGAAGATCGCGGCGGTTTACGAAGTTCCCTACCTATCGCATTTGATGATGGAACCGTTGAATTGCGCGGTGGACTTGCGTGCCGACTCGTGCGAAGTATGGACCGGCTCTCAGTTCCAGACGATTGACCGCGCGAATGCGGCGAAGATTGCCGGCCTGCCTCCTGAGAAAGTTCAACTCCATACAACCTTTCTGGGCGGAGGCTTCGGACGCCGGGCAAATCCAGAGTCGGATTTTGTGGTGGAAGCCGTCCACGTCGCGAAAGCGGCTGGAGTCCCGGTCAAAGTGATTTGGACTCGGGAAGAGGATATGGCGGGGGGATGGTATCGGCCAGCGTTCCTGCATGCAATCGAGGGCGGCATTGATGCGAGCGGCAATGCGGTGAGTTGGAGATCGCGTCTGGTAGGACAATCGATCATGGCGGGGACGCTGTTCGCCGCGGTGATGATGAAGGGAAAGGATTACGATCCGGCGTCGGTTGAGGGGGT
>DATNKA010000818.1:0-7435 GCA_035603655.1 Candidatus Acidiferrales bacterium
AGCGCAGATTCCAATCCCGGAAATCGATCCGTCTGTCCCGGGGTGAGAATGGGCTGCGGCCCGCACCGCGTCGATTGCCGAAATCACTGCCGCTAAACCGGCCGCAGCGTTGTTGGCGGCCATGGGAGTGCGCATCGGGAAGGTGATTTCGCCATCCGCGTTCACCAGACCGGCCGCCACCTTTGTGCCGCCCACATCCACACCGATGAGGTATCCGTTGCCCGAGACTTGCGTCATAGGTTCGCGTCAAAACTCTTATAGAAAAAGGCTCACGCAGGGCAATGGTAACCCATTCGGAACGGGGATGGGCTCGTAGCTCATTAGTTGTATTGGATCGCCCTTTTCGTCGCCGTATTTTTCTACCCGGCATGACAAAACCGGGCGCGTACGAATCGACCTTGAGCGGGAGGCTGCGCGGGCGCGAAACCCTTGATCGCCAAATAGAGAATCACTATTACATTTCCCGGTGCCGCGGGATCCCCCTGATGGTGCGCCCAATTACCCGTTACCGACCTCGGCGCTTGGAACTCTGCGTGCATCGCGACGCGAAGTCCCAGTCAAACTGATGTTCATTTTGGCCAGCCACATCTCATCTTCTACTGTTAGCCGCTCCTCCAGGCTTTGCCCCGGTCGTGGCGCGCTCGATTTTAAGAGGCTCCATCGGCAAGCTGGGCAGCTCAACGCTATCTCAGACGAACTCTGGCAGCGCGGGACATGGCTGTATGGATTTGCTTTCTCTGACATTGGTCCTCCTTAGCCTTCTTCTCTCAATTAGCCTTCTTCTCTACAAAAGATGGCAGGAAGCAGTCCAAAGACGTACAGCGGAATATGGATTGCCCTGGGTGACGTCCCCTAAGGCAACGGGAAAGGAGGATCCTCCCACGAACGTAGACGGCCCGAGACATTCCAGGCGAGGTAACGGTAAACGTAAGGAGGGGCAGGTGCTTATGCCTCGGAATTATTATCGGTGTGAGGGAATAAAACGGCCGGCAGCTGGTTTACTCTTGTGGACGTGTCAGGAGCGGATCTTAAACTCGATTCGTTCGAAGAACTGGCCATGCCGCTCTTCGATCAGTTGTATAACTTCGCTCACTGGCTTACTCAGAATCGCGAGGAAGCCGAAGACTTGGTCCAGGAAACCTACGCTAAGGCGCTGAAAGGTTTTTCTTCCTTCCAGTTGGGAACTAATTTTCGGGCATGGATGTATCGCATCTTGCGCAACACGTTCTTGACCTCCCGGACTGGTTTGAAAGTGACAATGACTGTACCTCTTGAGCCCGAGGAAGATGGACCTGAACTGGCGGTTGAGTGTGTCACGCCAGAAACGATTCTGTTTGAACGCGCGAACCGCGAACTGTTGCAGAGCGCGATCGACGAACTGCCGGGGTATTTCCGCGAGATCCTCCTTTTATGTGAGGTGGAGGAGATGTCGTATCAGGAGATTGCAGAAACTCTCTCCATTCCTGTAGGCACGGTGATGTCACGTTTATCCCGTGCGAGAAAAGGGTTACGCGACCGCCTTCGCCCTCAGGTTCGAGAAGGCAGTACTGCGGCGCCGATTGCAAAGGGGACAAACCGTGCCTTGTGATGCTTGGAAGGCAAGACTCGATACCTACCTCGATGGTGAGCTTCCGTCTGAGGAGATGCGCGCCTTTGGCTCGCATGTGCAGAGTTGCCCTGCCTGCGCGGCAGATGCTCTGGCGCGCGTTCAGTTGAAACGCAGCATTCAGGCAGCCGGAAAACGGTTTGCTCCGACCCCTGACTTTCGGCGCAGGGTGCAAGCCTCCATCGCAACAAAACCGCGCCGCAGTTTCCGTCTGACCTGGGCATTGGCGGCGGCACTATCCGTCGTCGTGGTCGCGGGCTTGCTTTCAACCTACGTGGGAGTGCAGCGATCCCGCAGAGAACAGGCTTACAGCGAAGTCGCCGACCTGCACGTAGCGGCGCTAGCCAGCCCCTCGCGAGTCGATGTGCTGTCCACCGATCGCCACACAGTAAAGCCTTGGTTTCAAGGCAAGATCCCCTTCAGCTTCGATTTGCCGGAAGTTCAAAACACCGAGTTTTCCCTTCTCGGAGGCCGCATGACGTATCTCGGTCAAACTCCCGGAGCACATTTGATCTACACTGTGCGGAAACACGAGATTTCTGTGTTCGTGTTCCAAGAAGAAGCGATGCGGGGTAAATGGGGTGATAATTCCGGCGTGAAAAAAGAGCTCTCGTTCAACCTGGCAACCTGGAGCCAGGGCGGACTCCGCTATTTTGTGATCGGCGACGCAGGCGCGGCCGATATAAACAGTCTCACGAAGTTGTTTAAAGCCACCAGTTCGTAGGTTCAACAGCAGAGTCGGCTCCCTGATCAATTGCCGTTGTGTTGTTCGCGAGCTCGCCGCAACATTCTGGTCTCGGCGGCAGAGTCAACCGGTCCCCACCCGCCACCGAGGGCTTGAACCAGTAATACGGTGTCCGCCCTATGCCGACCCAGAATATTGACTGCAGTCACTTCATCTGAAAGCGCGTCACTCGCGCCGTGATCACTTTCGAGATCACTTGTAACCCCACCCTTGTAACGAGTGACTGAAAGATCGAGTGAGCGCTGTGCCGCCGCCACGTCG
This sequence comes from Candidatus Acidiferrales bacterium, assembly GCA_035603655.1. GTDB lineage: Bacteria > Acidobacteriota > Terriglobia > Terriglobales > Acidobacteriaceae > Sulfotelmatobacter. The sequence continues at coordinate 2,613 of DATNKA010000818.1, forward strand.
ACATCATCGCCCAAAACCGCCAAGATTTTGGTCATCGGGTTGGGCCCGCTTCCAGTCCCCTACCTCTTTATAGGACGGCGGAGCTGGCGCTGTGGGAGGGTGATACTTTGGGCCAACCACGCGTCCCGTTGACTCGAGCGCAGCCAACCCAAGCACAGTCCGCCAGAGAGCTTGCCGCAGGTTTTCGGCAGAAACAAATTCTCCAGACAGTTTACTTACAGTTCACTTAATGTCCCCTGGCAGGGATGCCTGAACAATTTGCACTCCTTGTCCGGAGATAATTGAGTCGGGTGGATTGATGATGACCTGATCGTTTGCCTTAAGGCCAGACACGATCTCTATCACATTGCCGAAGTCGTGCCCTGGAGTCACTTGAGTGAGCGCGACTTTGCCGTCTTTCACAACCCCGACACGCAAACCCTCCGAGCGGAATATAAGAGTATTCACGGGAAGCAGGAATGTGGAGGCCTGCGTCGGGACCGCCAAGTGAACCTCCGCATAAGAACCCGTAAGCAGGGTGCCCTTCGGATTGGCCACATCGATTTCGATCAGCAGGGTGCGGGTTGTCAGATTGATGGCATCGGCGGTCCGCACCAGCTTGCCTTGAAAGTTCTGGCCGGGAAATTCAGCCAGACTGAGATCTGCCGTCATACCGCTCTTGATTCCTTGCGAGTACTCTTCGGGAACGTTTACGTATACCCGCAACGTTCCTGGTTGCGCGATGTGAAAGAGATCGGTTTTCACCCCGCCAGCGCTTCCGGAATTAATCAGGTCGCCGATATCGGTGTTGCGCGCCGTAATCACACCATCGAATGGCGCGTAGACTTTTTCAAAAGAGACCAATGCCGAGTACTGCTCAACGGCTGCCTTGTCGGCCTCGACGATGGCTCTATTTGCATTGAAGGTACCGACCGCGTTGTCGACGTCCTGCTGGGAGACAGCGTTGCTTTTCAAAAGACCCTGATACCGGATCTTGGTAATGGAAGCAAGCTCGAGATTGGCCTGCGCGGTCAGCAGGTTGCTGCGGGCTTGCTGGAGTTGCTGATCGACTTCTGGCGTTTCGATCAAGGCAAGCAGTTGTCCCTGCTTGACATGCGCCCCAATATCGAAATACCACTTCTTCAGATAACCGTTCGTACGCGCGTAGATGGGTGACGTGATGAATGGTTGCACATTGCCGGGAAGGACAATTTCGTCCGCGGGGGCAGTTTGTTTGGGCGACACAACCGAGACTGCTGTCAGCGCCGATTGTGCAGTCTCCGCGTCGAGAGTATTTCGTGCCTTGACACGGGACCATATGCCCCAGGCCAGGAGGACCACCGCCGCGACCGACGCAATCACCAAGCCCAGCCAACGTTTGGGCGGGCGCTTCCCGATTGCCACTTCACCCCAGGGGAGCGTGTGCCAGCCGATTTGTCTCGTATCTTCAGTTTGAGTCGACATAGATAACTCCCTACGGCTGGTTTTTACTGCTCTGTGCGGTTTGAACCGGATGACGGTGTGAAGCCTGCAGAAGGCTGAAGAATGCAGGGACAAAGAACAGCGTCGAGACGGTTGCGAAAAGCAGCCCACCTATGACCGCCCGGCCCAGAGGAGCATTTTGTTCACCGCCATCCCCCAGTCCGAGAGCCATCGGCACCATGCCGATAATCATCGCCAAAGCGGTCATCAGGACGGGGCGAAACCGTGTAAATCCGGCTTCCAGGGCGGCAGCAACGGAATCCATCCCTTCCGTCATTTTTTCAGTGGCAAAACTTACGACCAGAATGCTGTTTGAAGTTGCAACGCCCATGCACATGATGGCACCCATCAGTGCGGGTACGCTCAGAGTCGTGTGCGTGATGAACAAGAACCAGGCAATCCCGGCGAGGGCTGCGGGCAGCGCGGAAATCATGATGAAAGGATCCAGCCAGGACTGAAAGTTCACTACGATCAGCAGGTATACGAGCACGATTGAGAACGCCAGCCCGCTGAGAAGGCCGATGTACGAGGCTCGCATCGTCTGAACCTGCCCCCGGACAACGACTCGGGAACCCCGCGGTAATTGCGAGCGTGATGCATCAATGATCTTGTAGATGTCGCCAGCCACGCCGCCTAGATCGCGCCCGGTGGCTGCGCCAAAGATGTCGATCACGGGCGCTACGTTGTAATGCGAAACCACAGCCATCCCAGCACCCCGCTGCACCGATACCAGGCTGGCCATCAGCGACGGAGCAGCGTTGGGATCAGTGCCTGTGATTGGAATGTTCTCCAGATTCTGCAACGTGTCTTCCCGGTATTGCGGCGTCTGGGTTGCGATTTGATAGCTCACGCGATTCTTTGGGTCCACCCAGAACGTAGGCGAAGTTTGAAAGCTGCCACTCAATGACACCAGGAGATTCTGCGCAATATCATGGGCGGTGAAGCCAAGTTGTTCTGCTTTGGTGCGTTCGACCCGGAGTCGCAGATAGGGCTCGTCGAACGGCTGCTGGATTCGCAAATCCGATGTTCCCGACACGTATCTAATTTTCTCGAGCAGCTTGTCGGCATAAAGTCGATCTCCTTCTAAATCGTTCCCCACGACTTGAACGTCGATAGGAGCTGGCAAGCCAAAATTCAAAATCTGGCTGACCATGTCGGCGGGCAAAAAGGCGAACGTAACGCCCGGAAACTGCTTCGGCAGAGTTAGGCGAAGCTGTCGAACGTAATTGTCCGTCGGGTGATGATTGACCGAAAGCGTCACCAGAATGTCAGCGTCCGATGTGCCCACTGGCGCGGAATTGCTGTAAGAGAGATTGATGCCGCTGTAGGGCAGACCTATGTTGTCAATGACGTTGTGAACTTCGCCTGTCGGAATTTGCTTTCGAATTGACTGCTCGACCAGGTCGCAAAGGTTGGCGGTTTCTTCAATTCGCATTCCGGTCGGAGCGCGCACGTGGAGCTTGAATGTGCCGCTGTCAACGCTGGGAAAGAAATCCCGGCCTAGCCACGGAATCAGAATTGCCAGAGAACCGAGACAAGTCGCGAAGAAAGCAATCAGGAACGCACTCCGATGATGGAGACAAATTTCCAGCAGGCCGCGATAGCTGCCGCGAAATTTCTCGAAGGCCTCCTCAAAGCTCCTCTGAAGCCGTACCAGCGGATTGCGGGGAACGGAACTTCCACCGTGTTCTTTCTCGCCTCGCAGCAGGTACTTTGCCATGGTAGGAACGATCGTTCGCGAGAGGAAATACGAGGCCAACATGGCAAAAACTACCGATTCAGCGAGCGGCACAAACAGGTATCGCGCGACACCGGACAGCAAGAACATCGGAGCAAACACGATGCAGATCGAAAGCGTGGACACGAAGGCAGGGGTCGCGATCTGTGATGCACTGTCGAGAACAATTTCGTCCATGTCTTTATCTGGTTCGGCCTCGCGGTTGCGATTGATGTTCTCGACTTCGACGGTGGCGTCGTCCACCAGGATGCCGACCGCCAGAGCCAGTCCGCCGAGCGTCATGATGTTGATCGTTTGTCCGATCGCACTAAGAACAATGATGGAGGTCAGGATCGCCAGCGGAATTGAGGTTGCAATGATCACGGTGCTCCGCCAACTGCCCAGAAAGGTGAGAATCATGAAGGCAGTCAGGCACGCGGCAATCAGCGTTTCCCTAACCACTCCGCTGATCGCACCGCGGACAAAAATCGACTGATCCGCCAGCGGGGTCATCTTCAGTTGAGCCGGGACGGTCGCGGCAATTTGGGGCAGAAGGGCCTTGATGCCCGAGATAACGTCTAAGGTTGACGCATCTCCCGCCTTTTGGATCGTCAGCAATACTGAGCGTTGTCCATTGACGCGTACGATATTGGTCTGCGGGGGGAATCCATCGCGCACCCATGCAACATCCTTGACATAGATGGTGGTGCCGCCGATTGTCTTGATCGGGATTCGGTTCAGGTCCGCAATCGTCTGCGGGGCAGCATTCGGAATCGAAACATCGTATTCCTTGGAGCCGATCTTGGACGTTCCTGTGGGCAGGATTAGATTTTGCACGCTGATCGCGTTGACCACATCCAGCGCCGAGAGCCCCTTTGATTGCAATGCCGTCGTGTTCAAATCGACCTGCCCCTGCCGTTGTTTACCGCCATAGGGATAAGGTACCGACGCTCCAGGCACGGTGATGAGCTGGGTCCGAATGAAGTTCAGGCCATAGTCGTTGAGTTCTTGTTCTGAAAGATTTTGCCCTGACAGGGCCAACTGGAGAACCGGCACACTCGATGCGCTATAGGCAAGAATAAGGGGCGGCGTCGTTCCGGTAGGTAATTGCCGGAGTTGGGTCTGAGAAACCGCCGTGATTTGTGCAATGCCCCGTTGAATGTTCGCGGTCGGCTGCAGGAAAACCTTGACGACCGCAATTCCATTGAGCGACTGCGACTCGACGTGTTCGATGTTGTCGACAGTGGTGGTTAACGCTCGCTCTGTAACGCTAACGATCCGGTCGCTCATGTCCTCGGGAACGAGACCGTTAAAGGTCCAAATAATGCTGACGACTGGAATGTCAATGGTCGGAAAGATGTCGGTTGGAGTGCGAACAATGGCAAGACCACCCATGATCAGAATGAGGATCGACATCACTACGAATGTGTAGGGCCGCCGTAATGCAAGTCGAACAATCCACATAAAGATTCTTTCCGGTCTGCCTACGACCAGCGGTTGAAACTCGCCATCTTCGATCCAGTTTTATTTAGACCAACACCGCGGCGCTTTCACGATCTACCCGACTCTTGTCTTGCTTTCTTTCAACCAGTGCCCCGACGGTGGAAGCCGGCGTTGGACGACGCCGTGCATCGACGGTGCGGCG
>DATNKA010000819.1:0-5908 GCA_035603655.1 Candidatus Acidiferrales bacterium
AACCTCCCCGCCCAGACGTAGCGGAGAAGAGCAGCCCTCTGTGTGACGCTCGCTCACCGCCCAAGGGCAAAGCGGTGGAAAGCGGCTGCCTAATTAATTAGGCTGCGTATGCCATTTGTTGATTGGCAATTATCATTTTGCACGCGATTACGGGTGTGTGCACCCCGGCATGCCTCTTGGCCGCAAGCATCTCCGTCGAAGCCGTGACGCCCCCACTGGTGGGATTGGCTGTACTCAAAGAGCTACTTCCAGACTAGGTGCGGACTGTAGGGAAGTCAAACTGCAAATTAGATCGCCGGCGCTCTACGGAATTCGTTGGCGGAAGCGATGGCATTATAAAGAGAAGCCCCCCACGATGGGCGGTTTCACTTTTTGAAGCCCTGACTGTTTTCTCCGTCTATTTCTGAAATGGATCGTTGCAACTTGGAAGGACAGATACAACCTTGAGTCCGGCTTCCAGTTGGCTCTTCACGCCGATCCATTCCGTATCCAGAATGCTGAAATACACCGTATCGCGTACGCGGCCCGTCCATGTGATCAAATGCTTGCGCAGCATGCCTTCTTCTTTAGCGCCGATGCGGAGGAGCGCACTGCGGGACCTCTGATTCAGCGCATCCGTCTTGAGTTCGACGCGCATGCACTGCCAGACTTCGAAGGCGTGCCGCAGCATGAGGTATTTCGCTTCGCTATTGACGGCAGTTCGCTGCCACGCTGGCGCGATCCAGGTGGAGCCGATCTCCACACGGCGGTTGATGCGATCAATATTCATGAAGCGAGTGCTGCCGATCACCTTCTCAGAGTTGCGCTCGACGGTCGCAAATACCACGGACTCGCCGCGTGCCTGCTCGCCCAGCGCTTTCTCAACAAGTTGCCCGAAATCTTCGGACGTTTTCATGCGGTACGGAATCCACTGAAAGATGTCGTCGAGAGAGTCCTTGGCCGCCTGCCAGAAGAGTTCCGCATGCTCGCGGCGAATCGGTTCGAGACGAATCACCGAACCCTGCAGCGTGACCGGAATTTCGATATACAACGTCGCGCTAGCCGAACTCATCGCAGGTTTCCTTTCTTGTCTGGCGTGCCTACTATATATCTTGCATCTCGCGATCATTTGCGGGCATCTGTAGTATGGCTTTGTTAGCTTTTGAAGAGCAAGGGTGGTTGACCAGCGATGATCCTATCCGTCCAATACGTTACAAACTGTCGTTGTCAGGAGTGTTGCCGGTGAAATCGCAGTGTCTGCCCTTTGTTCAAATTCCACACACCGCACGCCTTTTCACTGACTTCCTCTCATATTCTGCCAGCGTCCGAGCCTTTTACCCGCACTCTCCATACTTCAGCGAATGGTTAAAGACAGAAGCGTCTAGCCTGCAGTACGAGCCCTCGCGCCGCGAACGCGTCAGCGAGATTCTCGAGCGGCAAAACAATACATGGGGCGCTTCGCCGCAAACTTCCGCAAATCTCGATCGCTTTCAGCGCGGCGCCGCCGCAATCGTGACCGGGCAGCAAGTGGGCCTGTTCGGCGGGCCCATGTTCTCTGTTTATAAAGCTTTGAGCGCCGTTAAGTTGGCGGAAGCGGCTAAGGCCGCGGGCGTGGATGCGGTCCCCGTCTTCTGGCTCGCCACTTATGACCACGATCTCGCCGAGGTCAATCACATCTCCATGCCTGGCCCTGACGGCCTGCTGCGCACGCTTGCAACTTCCAGCCACAGTATTACGGGCGCTCCGGTAAGCGAAGTTCGCCTGGGGGAAGAGATCCTGCCCGTCGTGGAAGAAGCGGCATCGCTTCTGGGAGATGGCGAAGCGTCGCAACTGCTTCGCCATTCGTATCGTCCAGGAGAAACGTTAGGCACTGCTTTCGCGCGCTTTTATGCGCGTCTCTTCGCGCCGTGGGGAGTGATTATTCTCGATGCTTCTGATCCAGAGCTGCACCGGGTGGCCGCGCCGATCTATCGAGCCGCAGTCGAGCAAGCGTCTGAAATCGCCGATGCCTTGCTGGCTCGCGGACAGGCCCTTGAGAGGGCGGGATATCACCAGCAGGTGAAAGTTACTTCTTCCTCCGTCCTGTTGTTCACGCTGCAAGGCGGCGCTCGCACGCCGATTCAGCGACGCGCCAATGGGAACTCGGCGGAGTTTGTGATTGCCAGCGAGACTGCGGCGGAGAAGCTGTCGTCCACCGAGCTCATCGATCGCATCTCAACCATGCCAGAGAAGTTCAGTCCTAATGTGCTTTTGCGGCCGGTGGTACAGGATTATCTTTTGCCCACGCTTGCCTACGCGGGAGGCGCCGCCGAAGCGGCCTATTTTGCGCAAGCCAGCGCAGTGTACGAAAAAATGGTGGGCCGCGTAACCCCCATCGTGCCCCGGTTTTCCGCAACTCTTGTCGAAGCCAAAGTGCAGCGCTGGCTTAAGCAATACGACATTACGGTTCTCGATACGTTTCATGGCCTGGAGGCCCTGCGTCATACGTTGGCGGCGCGTAGTTTACCCGCGGATTTGCAAGCTGCCTTCGAGCGAGCCAGCAATTCGGTAACACAATCTTTCTCCGGACTGCATGAGGCGCTGGCCAAACTCGATCCCACGCTCGTCGAGGCCAGCCAGACGGGAATTTCAAAAGTGCAATACCAGCTGGACCGGCTTCGGGAACGAGCGATGGCTGCTGAATTACGACGGAGCGAGGTGGTGAGCCGTCACGCGGAAGCGTTAAGCCAAGCTCTTTATCCTGAGGGCGCTTTGCAGGAGCGCGGCGTTGCCGGTGTCTATTACCTGGCCCGCCACGGTACCGAACTTCTGAAGAATATTTACGACTCGATGCATACCGATTGCCTCGACCATCAAATTCTGGAACTCTAGAAAGCTACCCTCCCGCTTGCCCTAGCGGCTTTCGCTCGATGCCAAGTACGTCCCCAGCCCAATCATGATGGCGCCCGTTACGGTTCGCTGCCGACGGCGGAACACCGCTGACGAGCGAATTTGTTTCCCGAGCGGTCCCGCCATCAAGACGACGATCATGTCAGCCGACGTGTTCAGAATCACCGAAACCGTTCCCAGCACGACGAACTGAACAAAGACATGTCCCACCCCACGGTTGACGAATTGCGGGATGAAGGAAAGAAAGAACAGCGCCGTCTTAGGATTAAGCACTTCCGTAGCAACCCCCTGCGCCAGCGGGTTACGCGCCGTCCCGCGGTTCGCTGAAAGGGAATCACCCTGACCCTGTTTCGCACTCGGGGCGTCTTTCGGCGCGTCCTTCTGTGCGTCCCTGATCATTCTGACGCCCAGGAAGCAGAGATACGCTGCCCCGACATACTTGACGGCAGAGAATGCCACAGCCGATCGCGCCAGGATTACGGAAACTCCCAAGGCTGCGGCGAACACATGTACCATGCCTCCCAGGAGCGTTCCCAGCGCCGACAGCAGCCCCTCGCGTTTTCCTCCCGCCAAAGTTCGGGCCAGCACGTACAACATTCCCGGCCCCGGGGCGACAGCAAGCAGGAGGGCTGCGGTAAGAAATAGCAACAGTCGAGTCGAATCAAACATGATGGAGATTTTACGTCAGAGACTATTTCCGCAGCCAGCTTTCGAGTTGTGCCAGCGTTTCCACCCGGGGCTCGGGCCGGTCGCGATAGGCTCCCGCCACATCAAACAAGATCGCGTGCATACCCGCATTTGTGGCGCCGATGTAGTCCACCGAGTACACATCGCCCACGTACAGACTCTGGTCGGCGCGCACGTTCATGGTTCTCAACGCCGCCTCAAAGATCTCAGCTCGAGGTTTTTCAAATCCGACGATTCCAGAATCTGTGATGCTCTCAAAACAGTCGGCTATGCCGCAGCGGGAGAGAACATTCTCGATTTTCCCATCTGCGTTGGAAATCACTGCAATGCGATATTTCTGGCGGATTCGCTCCAGTACCGCGCGCGTGCCGGGCAGTAACTGATCCCAATTGGCTGAATCCTGTGTGTCCCGAACCAGATCCTGTACTAATCCGTCGCGACCTTCATTGAGGTCGTCGAGTAAACAGGTGTGAAATATCCACCAGAAGCCGTGATCTACGCGACCGCTCTCGATGCCCCGATCAAACTCGATCTTTGTTCTGCGCTCCAGGGCCTGCCATTGTTCAAGCGTAGGATGGCGGTCACTAGCGATGGGGGCCAGTATCTTCAACCGGTTCGGAAATAGTAAGGTGTTGCCCACATCGAAAAAAATGACGTGCCGTTCAGCCATGCTCCCATCTTACTGAAAACTTTGCACTCAGCCCATGGCGCGCGGAACGGGGTGACAATCTGGCCGCGACGCTTCGCGGGATAGAACTTCATGGCGCAAACCTCGCAGAGCATTAATGCTGCTGATGCCGGCGTCACGCGGTATCCGTGACCCCGGCCGCGAAAAAATGTAATATCCAATCCATCGCGCCAGCTCTATGAGGCGTCTTGTCGGGAGTGATTCAGCTATGGCTCTTACTTCGACAACCGGATTGATCGCTGGCTTTGCGCGCTCCAAGTTTGCCGGGCTATCGATTTACAGCCTGGTGCACGTCCCATCCGCCGTGTTCGCAGTCCTGTTCTTGTTCCAGCGTCATTCCAGCCCCCGCAACGATATTTACAATATTCTTTGGGCGGTTGTCTTCGGGTTCGCCACTCTGAATATCTTGAGCCTGTCGGCGCGGCGTTTCGAGCCAAATCGCCGCGGTCTCACATTCGGTGAACTGATGGCGGTTCTCATAGTCCTGCTTTCGATCTTCCTACTCGGCTGGGAGTTGCTTAGCGTCTTCCGGATATTTCCCATCAAACTCCACCGCTAAACTGCGGGCAAGCCGTTTTTGCGGTATGATTCGCAAAGTGGCGAAGAACGCCCCCAACTTCGAAGTCACCTGTCCATGCTGCAGCGCGCTGCTGAAGGTTGATGTCGATACTCGCGCTGTAATTGCCCATACCGCTGCGGTGAAGCCCCGCATGTTTGCCGATATGGAGGACGCCGCCCGCGCTATGAAGGAACAAGATACGCGCCGCGAATCTATATTCCGGCAATCGGTCGAGGCACAAAAACATGCTTCCGAATTGCTGGAAAAAAAGTTTCAGGAGGCGGTAAAGAAAGCCAAGGAATCTCCTGACACGGGCAAGCCCATCCGCGATTTCGACTTGGACTAGCGTCCCGCTAGAATCGTCCCATGGCGATTCGTCCTCTGCTTCTCGGTCATCGCGGCGCACGGGCCGAGAAATCTATTCCCGAGAATACGTTGTCTTCTTTTGATCGGGCTCTAGCCCACGGTTGTGATGGCTTCGAGTTCGACGTGCGGCTTTCCGCCGATAGCCAGCCCGTGATTTGCCACGATGCTACCGTTCAGGGTGTTGAAGTTGCTGGCTGTTCGGCGCCGCGACTCGCGGTGCCCCTTCTGGGCGATGTTCTGGAGCGCTACCAAGCCACTGCTTTCCTCGACATCGAACTTAAGGTACCGGGGTTGGAGTCGAGCACGCTGGATCTGCTTCGAGCGCATCCGCCAGTTCGCGGCTATTTAATTTCTTCGTTTCTGCCGGAAGTATTGGAGGCGGTCCACGGCATGGACGCCGCTGTCCTTCTTGGTCTGATTTGCGAGACGCGTGCCCAGCTCAGCTTTTGGCTAAAGTCGCCCGTTAACGCTGTGATGCCGTACTACAAACTGGTTTCGCGAAGTGCTATCGCCAACATCAAGAGTGCAGGCAAGAAGGTAATGGTTTGGACGGTGAATTCCACAAAAGACATGAAGCGATTTGCGAGCTGGGAAGTAGACGGAATCATTTCCGACAATCCTGAGAAACTGGTCCGCAGCCTTGGGCTGGAGGTCCGAGCCCAAGATCAATAAACAAAATTAAACTGTCCGACGTTGCAGAAATCCGACGTTGCGGGCTGCGCTAGTCCGCCGCCGCTTCG
>DATNKA010000820.1:0-2619 GCA_035603655.1 Candidatus Acidiferrales bacterium
CGTGAGAGCTAAATCCTACCAGGATCGAGGGCGTGGTTTGGTCCAAAATTGCCATTTTGCGGTGAATTTCGAGGTCACACGCATTTCTACAACCAAAGTAACCTGGCGAAAAAAATCCCGATTTTTTCGTTCCAGAACGCCTCGTACCATGTAAGCTATGCCTACTCGGAATCCGGAGTGGAAAAGCTTTATCTCTTTTGTCGGCAAAGTTCTTAACATTTTTACGCAAAGTGACGTTGAACAATCTAGAATCCGCTGAGGAAGACGTTGTGAAGACTCCCCACTTTACGACTGTTCTAGTTGATTTGATTTGAAGGATGTGTTTAGGACTCGGAATGAGTAGGGTCAGAATCGCCGCCAGGTTTGGGCAATCAGCATCCAAACCGGCGAAATAGGGGTATTGTATGTCAGCTGCGCTGTCGTATCCGGTTTCTGCCTTGAAGTCGAGTGCCAAGTCGCGGGCCCAGATTCTTATACTGGAGCCGGATCTCGCCGTACTTGATTATCTTCGGTTGACGCTTGGGTCTCAGTATTCTCTCAGTCTATTTTCAGAAGAGCAGGTTTTGCTCGATCGGCTGGAGAAAGCCGAGCAGGCTGATCTGCTTCTGCTCGCGCTGCACACGAGCCGGGACCCGTTGCCGCTTTTGACCCACATCCGGTGCACCAAGCCACATCTGCCGGTAATCGTTCTCTCTTGTTCGGCTGAGCTGCGGGATTTGGAGATGGTTATCCGTCTCGGGGTTCGCGGTATCGTGATGAAGCCGTTTGTCGGCAGCGATGTGGAGCAGGCCATCGAGGAGCATCTGGCCGCCGCTGATAAGAACGTTCCGGCTGCGGACGCTTTGAAAGAGATTCCGCTCAACGAAACACACTCGTTTGTGCGGTCGAGCAAACGGATGCGCGATCTTGAGGCCCAGGCCGCTCTGGTGGCGCGTGCCGACATTCCTCTCCTGATCCTCGGAGAGAGCGGCACCGGCAAAGAAATTCTCGCGCTCTATACCCACAAGATGTCCGCTCGCAGCCAGAATATCTTCCTGAAAGTTAACTGCGCGGCGGTTCCGGCAGATCTGCTCGAGAGCGAACTGTTTGGCTATGAGCAGGGAGCATTTACCGGTGCAGTGAAGACCAAGCCGGGCAAGTTTGAAGTTTGTACCGGTGGAACCATCTTTCTCGACGAGATTGGTGAGATGCCGGCCATGCTGCAGGCCAAGCTGCTCCAGGTGTTGCAGGATGGAACGTTCTCGCGTCTGGGCAGCCGGTCGCCGATGAGGGTTGACGTGCGGGTAATTGCTGCCACCAACATCAATATGAAAGAGGCGATGGCCAATAAGACCTTCCGTGAGGATCTGTACTATCGTTTGAATGGATTTACTCTGAGCATTCCTCCGTTGCGCGAGCGCAAAGAGGAGATCCCGGTGCTATCGGAGTACTTTATGCGGAAAGGCGCCAAGCGATATGGCAGAGAGCCGCTGGCGTTCTCGCAGACCCTGCTGGAAGTGCTTGCAGGGCATTCGTGGCCGGGCAATCTGCGTGAGTTGGAAAATGTGATCAACCGCTACCTGGTGCTTGGAGAAGAAAGATCGATTGTCGAGGAACTTTCCCCTTCCGCAGCCTATCAGGGCGCGGCTGCGACAGTGTCCCAGGAGACGCCCAATGGCGCGGGACTTAAGGCGATGGTCCGCAATTTGAAAGGTGATGCGGAGTCGACGGCAATTGCACAGGTACTGGAGGGGGTTGGATGGAACAGGAAGGCCGCGGCAAACGATCTGCAAATCAGTTACAAGGCGCTCCTGTACAAGATCAAGCAGTACGACCTGTCCCCGCGGAACCACGCGTCATAGGGTCGAAAAGGCCCCAGAAAGAATCGTCAGACAGTTATCGCGTGGTTATCAGGTATGAGAGCCATGCCGTGCGTGGCCTGGTGGAGCCCAGTGAACTGGGGTCAATCGAGCAGTTGCTTCGCAATGACCCCATGTACCCTCTTGATTCGATTCGCTTAAAACTGCTGGATTCAGGCGCCGTCGAGGATGTGTCAACCAAGGACGCTAAGGCGGTGTTCTTCGTCAAGACCTTCGATGGTGATCTTCGTCATCGAGCGTTGCATTTTCATGAACATGCGCCGACGGTGCCGGGTTTATGGGTGCGGGTGTACTTCTATGACGGCGAGATGATTGAAGGAATCATCAGCAACACCAAGGATTTTGTTCTGGAGACAGGCTTCTTTCTTAGACCGACCGATCCCAACGGAAACAACCGGCTGGTGTACGTGCTGAAGGCTGGGCTGAAAGACTTCCACGTGCTCGGAATGCGGAACTTTTCGAAGAATCCCGCCTGATTTTCCGAGAATTTCTTGGCGCGCTCCCAGCTGAAAACCGCCGGCCTTGCGAGTGTTTTGTGTGGTAAATGCGGTGAGTTTGCTGGTCGCTCTTTATCGCTAAACGACATGCCAACTTTTCAAGAGTTATTTTGGCTCACCTGGCTTTGCCCGGGTGCCGATCGGCGCTGCTTCTTCCGCCCAAAAACAAGGGGGAGATCCATCTCCGAAAGACCTCCCGGTATCGTAGAGTGGATGCACTCGAACGTGCGAAAGTGAGACGTTATGCTGGATCGTAGAACCTT
>DATNKA010000821.1:0-2029 GCA_035603655.1 Candidatus Acidiferrales bacterium
TGGAGGCGAGAGCGCGATCCAGCGCGTCGGCAAGGACGACCGGGAAGACCGAGGTCAAAAGATTGGTGTCCACGAGGAGAGCGCGGTCCGTATAAAGCCGCGAGATTTTCATCGAGCCGCGCCACCGGTTAGAGGTGGTCACCAATTCCAACGAAAGATTCCAAGCCGCCCAACCATCGCGAAACTTCGTAGCGCCGGGCTTACTCCATTCGAAATGTAAACTCTCTCCCGGTCTCCCCCGCAAGCGTTTGTCGCCGATGGTAGGAGGTACTTCCGCCTCGGCCTTGACCTCTAAATCGAACCCGTCAAAATCGTTGGTCGAAAAAGCGGCCTCCAGGATGCGACACACCTGAACATAATCGCTAGTGCCTTTCAAGTCTTCCGTGGCTCTACGAATTGCAAGATCGTTGATGAAGATCTGGCGCTGCCCGAGGGTTCGCTGCGCTACCCGAGCCAACTCACCAAATTCGAGATAGCCGAGATGTTGTACTCCGACCCACATGCCGGTCCCAAGTACGGCGAGCACTAGTCCAAGGGAACTGCCCGAAGGCCATAGCAAGAACAGGCTCATGAGGGCAAAGATTGCGGAAACTCCGTAAAGCACGATCACAACTTGTCGGTGCGTCATGCCGAGCTGCAGCAACTTGTGATGAATGTGCTCACGATCGGCGTTAAACAAAGGCCTGCCACTAATCAAACGACGCACCACTGAAATCGTGGTCTCTAGTATAGGCAAGCCGAAAGAAACCAGCGGAATCGCGACCGCAATGACCGTGGGCGCCTTCTCAGAGCCCACCAAGGCCAAGGCACTGAGCATAAATCCGATGAACAAGCTCCCACAGTCGCCGAGAAAGATCGTCGCCGGATTGAAATTGAAACGGAGAAAACCCAGGATTGCTCCAGCCAAGGCAATGGTCAGAAGCGACACGAGTGACGAACCATTGAAGATTGCCACCACGAAAACAACCAACGTCGAAAACAGCGCAGAACCGGCGGCGAGACCGTCCAGGCCATCGATCAGATTGAAGGCATTCGTAATCCCAATGACCCACAGAACCGTAATGGGAAGTCCGATGGGCCAGGGCAAATGCCGCGCACCGAACAACAGTGGCAGGTCGAGAATCCTCAAACCTCCAGCAAACAGCATGACGGCAGCAACTGCTTGAACCGCAAACTTCGTGTACGGGCCGACGGAATGGATGTCGTCGTAAATGCCGAGCAAGAAAATTAATGTCCCGGGCACGAGAATGGTCAGAAGCGTCCGAATTGAGGGGCCTACCGCCAATGCCGGGAAGCGAAGACCGGCCAACAACGCAACCGCAATGCTGATCAGAAAAGAAAGGAGTATAGGAATGCCGCCCAAGCGCGGCAACGGAGTCTCATGCAGGTCGCGATCCTGAATTGGGGGCGCTACCCAGCCGCGGCCCATTGCGACATTGCGAACGCACCAAGTAAGCCCGAACGAGAAGAACAGCGATATTCCGAAGATAACAAGGTAGAACGCGGTCAATTAAAGTCTCCGCAGCTAGAGGCTAAAACCAGTTAAACACACGAACTCGTTCGCCTAAGCTAACTGCTTGGGTACAACTCCGACTGCACAATCGATAAAGCCAAAGAATCTTCGCGAAGTGGTACGGATCGGGAGAACTATAACAACTCACAATCCGGAGTTGCAATCTTCTTTTTCGACAGTCTGTGGAAAACTTTGGCAGTTTCCTGATTTAGGACACTACCAGGACCTTGGCATTCAAGACACAACTCGCGTTAGCAGCGGCAGCCTATGTGTCACCAAGGCTCAGGTGCTCGCCCTTCGATGTTCGAACTTCATCCACGTCAATCCATCCGCCGCAGCGGAATTCGAGAGGCAGTTCGAGTTGTGCGCAAGCTGCGCGCGGCTTAAAATCCAATGCAGTTATGCAGCGCATTCCACCCACCCTCCCTGAGTTCTTTAGCTTGATGGTTTTGCTAGGCATCCTTGGCTTGCTCCAGACCGCTTCGGCACAGAAGAGTAGCCGTCCGCAAAGCGCCA
>DATNKA010000822.1:0-17238 GCA_035603655.1 Candidatus Acidiferrales bacterium
CGACCGGATCGTGGCGGCAAGCGACACTGGCTTCATGGGCTTCGACCTCGGTACGCTTATGACTTTGGGCCAGGGCGGCGGCCTGTTTCCACAGCACATGTTTCTGGAAAATGGCGTGAGTCCTCACGGTTCGACCCAATAGTTGAGACCAGGCAGAACATGAGTACAGCGGTCCAGCCCGGAGCAGCAGACGGCACAGGGCAGCAGGCTGCTGCTGTTCCGGGAACACCAGTCATCGACCTGAAGGGCCTCTCGGTTCAGTTCGGCAGTCGTGAGATTCTGAAAAACCTCGTGTGCTCTCTTCGCGGGCGGGCGATCGGATTGCTTGGTCCTAACGGCGCGGGAAAATCCACGCTGATCAATACCCTTCTGGGTTTCTACAAGCCCTCCTCCGGATCGGCATCGGTGCTGGGACATAACATCCGAACGGGGACAAGGAAGATTCGCAGTCTGGTCGGTTACATGCCTGAGAATGACGCGTTCATCTCGAAGATGAGTGCGGTGTCGTTTGTGCAAATGATGGCGGAGCTTTCCGGCTTGCCTGCGGCGGCGGCACTCGAAAGGGCACATGAGGCGCTGTTTTGCGTTGGACTGGCTGAGGCGCGCTATCGCGAACTGGGAACGTATTCGCTCGGAATGAAGCAGTTGGCGAAGCTAGCCCAGGCGATCGCCCACGGACCCAAGCTATTGATTCTCGACGAACCGACGAACGGTCTGGATCCCTCCGCGCGGCAACGCATGATCCGCATGATTCGCGACATCCGCGACAGCCAGCAACTGCAGATTGTGCTGTGCTCGCATCTTCTGCGCGATGTCGAAGATACCTGCGAGGAGGTGTTGATTTTGAATCAGGGCCGGATTGCGCATTACTCGAACCTGGAGGAAGAGCGCAAGGCTAACAAAAGATTCCTGGAGCTCGAGACTTACGGGGCCAATGGCGATTTCACCCAGGCCATAGAAAAACTGGGTTGCGAATGTGCCACGACCGCGAATCGGCTAAAGATGATCCTCGCCGACGGAATCGAGATTCGTGACATTTATCGCATCGCTGGGGAGCACGATGTGCGCATCCGGCGGCTCAACTTCCGCCGCGACACTCTGGAGGACATTTTCCTGAAAGCGATGGAGAGTTAATATGCCAATGAAACCATCGGCGATTTTATTGCTGCTGTTCTCGCTTCAGGTGAGTTTCTTCACCCTGCCGGCCGTCGCGCAGAAAGGCGCGCCAGGCAGTGATTCCCCGGAAATCACGTTGCACAGTTCGTCCAATCTGGTACTGGTTGATGTGATCGCTCTGAATGCTAAGAGCGGCCTTCCGGACAAGACGTTGAGGCGGGACGATTTTAGAATCTTTGACAACGGCCAGCCGGTTTCGATCAAGACATTTGACAGCGGGGCAAAGTTTACAACTCGGCCGCTCGCCCTTTGGTTTGTTGTCCAATGCAACATGCAGGGGTACGAGGCGAAAGGTTCGGGCTTGTTCGCCGGACAAATCAGTCTTCTCAAGCCCCCTCTGAAGAACTTGGAGAAACAAGATGCGGTGGCGGTCGCGCACTGGTGCGACGATGGGCAATCCAGACTTGACCTGCTGCCAACCAGCGACATCGACGAGGCGGCCGCCACCTTAGAGCAGGTACTCGTGCCCGTGCCAGACACAGACGACCACGATAGAAAAGGCGAGCTCGCACTGCAAAAGACGTTGCAGCTGATCATTGATGCTACTCACTCCTTGGTGCCCGAACCATTGCCGGTAGTGATCTTCCTCTATGGCGACTACAGCGGAATGGACAGATCGGAGGCCAATCACTTTGTGGACGCGCTACTGGAGACCTCGGCTGTCGCCTATGGTCTGAGGGACCGACGGTCTCCGCGAATATGGTTGATAGGCGAACAGGGAGCCGTTGCTAACTATATTGCGACCCAGACTGGCGGACAATACTTGAGAGTAACGCCCAAAACCTATGCCAAGGGGTTGGAAGAAATTTTGCAGCAACTCCATGGTCGCTACGAGTTGGGATTTAAGCCGGAAACCCTCGACGGCAAACGTCACAAGCTCCGCGTGGAACTGGCCGCCGCTGAGAAGAACCAGCACAAAGGAGTGCGCCTGAGATCCCGCGCCTCCTATGTGCCGGTCGCTCTTCGTTTGCGCGACTGACGAAAAGATCACGGAAATGAGACCTACGAACGTAAAACAATTGCACCGCTCGGAGAACTGCTGTGGCCGTCTATAGACGCACTTACACGTCGTACTCCGGCGCACTTACTCCGGCGTGGTCTCGCTGCCTGGTTTTGTTTCGCTACGCCAGGAGAAACCTGTTCCGCTCGAAGTTCCAGACCGGATTTTTCGTACTCTGCTTTTTCTATCCCCTGCTCTGTTTGATCGGTATCTATCTCGCACATAACCTGAGTTTTCTTGAACGCTACAGCGGCAGCAAGCAACTGCTCACCATCGACAACAAGTTCTTTTTTGTTTTCATCACGGTGCAGGGTGTTCTGGGGTTCATGCTGACTGCGTTCACCGGTCCGGGTCTGATTTCGCCCGACCTTGCCAATGGGGCGCTGCCCTTGTACTTCTGCCGCCCCTTCTCCCGGGCGGAATATGTGTTAGGGAAGGCATCTGTTCTGGCGATTCTGTTATCCGAGATTACGTGGGTTCCCGGTCTTGTGCTGTTCGCCGTGCAGGCGAGCCTCGCCGGGTCCTCCTGGACATGGAATCATCTTTGGATCGTCAGCAGCCTTCTGCTTTCTTCTTTTCTGTGGATCGCTATTCTCTCGCTGCTGGCGATGGCCTTGTCCGCTTGGGTGAAGTGGAGAATTGTCGCTGGTGCGTTGCTGCTGGCAGTTTTGTTTTTCGGAGGCGGGTTCGGACAAGCGATCAATGCCGTGATGCGGACCCAGTCCGGGCACTTCATCGACATCGTTTACTTGATCGGCACGGTTTGGACTTCGCTGTTTCGAATTGACAACGATCGCGGTATCTCCTCCTCGGCTGCCTGGGTCGCCTTGCTTATCTACTGCGGAATTTGTCTCGCCCTTCTCGTGCGCAAGGTCCGAGCCTACGAGGTGGTCAAGTGACTGGGGCGATCAAGGACGATTGCATCCTATTCGAAGACGTCTCCAAGTTCTACGGCGAGATTCTGGGAGTGAACCGCGTCAATCTCTCAATTCCACCAGGCGTCACCAGCCTGGTGGGCCCGAACGGATCGGGGAAGACGACATTGATGAATTTAATGACGGGCCTGGTCCATCCCACACGAGGGCGGATCAGCGTCCTGGGCATGAATCCGACGGAGCCAGAGAAGCTCTTCAAAATACTCGGCTACAGCACCCAGTTCGATTCCTTTCCCAAGGGCCTGACCGGATTTCAGTTTGTTTGTTCCTATCTTCGGCTGGGAGGCCGCGACGCGCAGGCTGCGGAACAACTGGCTTGGCGCGCCATCGAACGTGTGAACCTGATGGACGCCGCCAACCGCAACGTCGCTGGTTATAGCAAAGGAATGCGCCAGCGCATCCGGCTGGCTCAAGCCTTGTGTAACGATCCGCGAGTCCTGGTGTTGGACGAACCTCTAAACGGCCTCGACCCGCTGGCTCGCGCGGAGATGATCGCTCTGTTCCGTTCGGTAGCGGCCGTGGGTTGTTATGTGATTATTTCGAGCCACATTCTTCACGAAGTCGATGCCATCTCGGATCAAGTCGTGATGTTGAGTAATGGGTATGTGGTGGCTGAGGGGCCGATCCACAGCTTGCGCAATGAAATCCGCGAGCAGCCCGCGCAGATTCTTGTCCGCTGCGACAGGCCGCGCGAGCTTGCCTCTGAGGCGCTGAAGTCCGAGCACACCATGGAAGTCCGAATTCACAACGACGGGCGTGGCCTGTTGATCAAAACACTGGACGCGGACCGCTTCTATCTCATGCTCAATCACATTGCCCTGAACGGGATCGGAATCGAATCGGTCACACCCGCCGACGATGATGTGAACTCCATCTATGAATATCTGATCGGCAATGAAGAGGTAGTGCGATGACCAAGCTCTGGTGGGCCCAAATCAAGTACGTCATCCGTCTGGAAACAAAGAAGACGTTGTTGGCGCGACGCGGCTTGTGGATCTACATCCTGGCGTTGTTGCCGCTACTTCTTTTCAGCGCCCATACCGTACTTACTTCCCACCAGCGAGAGCGGAGTCGTCAGCTTGCCAGCCGGAATGAGAAAGCCTTGACCTACCAGGATCTCCTTGCCATCAAGACGGGCATGACGAGCCAGGAAGTAATCACGCAACTGGGGAAGCCGCCGATACGTTTTCATTGGAACGAACAAAGGCCGCTCAAGTCCGGCGAAGGCGAAGTGATTCACCACGAGAACTACCACTATTCCGACGGAGTCAACGACCTGTATATCGATTTCGCGGATGGAAAAGCCAGCAACGTTCATATCCGGGAAGGTTACAACCTCGCCGAGGATTCCGTCGTTTTCGCCGGGGTATTCCAGTTTTTCTATCTAAGGCTCGGGATCTTTTTCGGCTGCCTGGGAATCTTCATGAATCTGTTCCGCGGCGAAATCCTCGACAAGAGTCTGCACTTCTATTTTCTCGCGCCCATTCGCCGCGACGTGCTCATGATAGGAAAGTTCCTGGCCGGATTGTTGGCCACATCCAGCATCTTTGTGACCAGCGAATTGCTGCAGATGATTGCTTTCAACTGGCAGTTCAGTCCGAATGTGCGGGACCTCTACCTCTATCAGAACCATGGTCTGGCGCAGTCTGCGGCGTACTTGGGTATCACCGCCCTGGCTTGCCTCGGTTATGGATCGTTCTTCCTCGCCGCCGGAATCTTGTTCCGCAACCCAATTCTCCCCGCCGCGGCAATCCTGGTCTGGGAAGCAGTAAATCCGTTTCTGCCGGCCTTGCTCAA
This sequence comes from Candidatus Acidiferrales bacterium, assembly GCA_035603655.1. Taxonomy (GTDB): domain Bacteria; phylum Acidobacteriota; class Terriglobia; order Terriglobales; family Acidobacteriaceae; genus Sulfotelmatobacter. The sequence continues at coordinate 4,909 of DATNKA010000822.1, forward strand.
GAAGGTCAGCGTAATCTACTATCTGAGATCGCTGTGCCCCGTCGACATCCCCACCCCTCCCGGTACGCCCTCACTTCTCTCGCTGCTGGTCTCCAATCCCGATCCAGTCTCCACACCAGTTGCGATCCTCGGCATTGTAATCGTGGCGCTCCTGGTCCTGTATGTCTCCAGCATTCAAATCCGACGCATGGAAATCAATTACACAACCGAGTGACGCACACTGCCCGCCACCCACTCAGAACACAGGGACTCTGCTTTCAAACAGATGAGAGGGGTTGAATGGGTGGTCAGGTGATTTCGCGTCCTTGTCCTACGACGACTTGTCCCTCCGGCGGAAACGCCTTTGACAGAAGAGTGGCGACAACCTTTGTGCCGGTGCCGTTCGACTCGACAACCAATTCTCCACTAAAGTGACGCAAGCGTTCTCGCATTCCGCTGATTCCGACCCCAGAACCTTGGGACTGAATCTGAACCAGTTTCTCCGGAGGCATTCCGCGACCGTGATCCTGAACCTCCACAATGATCTTATCGGCTTCGCGAGCAACCCGGATGGATGCGCTCTTACTTCCAGAGTGACGATGTACGTTCGTTAACGACTCTTGCACGATACGAAAAATGACGAGTTCCATATCAGCGGGGAGCCTATCAAACTTTTCGGGAATTCTCAGGTCAACGTCGAGTCCGCTGCGTTCCTTCAACCCCTGCACATACCAGTTGAGCGCAGATGACAGGCCACTTTCATCCAGAAGTGGTGGGTGCAAGAGATAGGAGGTAGTGCGTATTTCTCGGCTCAGGTGTTGAACCAAGCTTTCGGCATCTGCGATGCCTTGCGCTTGAGCCGGATTATTCTTGGCGTCTTGGGCAAGCTGCGCAAGACTCATGCCCAAAGCAGCCAACGTCTGACCAGCACTGTCGTGTAGTTCCCGCGCGATGTGCCGCCGCTCCACATCCTGAGACTCCATGAGCCGCCCCGAGAGCTCACGCAGTTCCGAGTTTCTTCTCTCAAGTTCGCGGGTACGGAACTGCACTTGGGTGTCGAGTGCATCTGCCAATGTTCGATAACGTTCTTCGCTTTCACGCAACTCTCGTTCAATTCGTTTACGTTGGGTGATGTCTCGAGCAATTTTCGACGCCCCGATAATCTTGCCGCTGCCGTCCCGAAGAGGCGAAATTGTGAGCGAAATATCGAGCGGTGTCTTGTCCTTCCGAATACGAACGGTGTCGAAGTGTTCGATTCGTTCGCCTCGCTTGATTCGATCGATGATGACAGTCTCTTCGTCCCTGCGATTGAGGGGGATGATCAACGAAATATGCTGGGCTACCGCTTCGCTGGCGGTGTAGCCAAACAACCGCTCCGCACCCGCGTTCCAACTGGTTATGACCCCGTCCAGCGTTTTGCTCACGATGGCATCGTCAGATGAATCCACTATTGCAGCGAGCAAGCCAATAGCCTTATCCGCTTTGAGGCGTAGGGCTGGCAACTCATCCAAGAGCGACTGGCTGATCCTGTCCCTAGCCTCCGGGTCATTGAGGATGCAATCCGCCAGTGCTTCATGTGTCGCCAGTAGTCTGTGGATGTCACCTTCAAGGGCGATCTCAGGATGGGTTTCGGTCCAATAGTGAGCTGCCCTGACAAATGCCAAGAGCAATAGCAAGTATTGAAGACGAACCGGACCAAGAAGCCGCGCCAGCGCGTCTAGACACAATAAATAGTCAGAGGTCTTCAAGAAAACATGAGCTGCCAACACAAAAATGGTGTCTTCCATCTGTGTGTCGGCCGTCGGCATTTCAACAATGGGTGCAGGGCAGGCTGCGCACAGCGATAGACGAGACTGAAGTTCTTCCCCGCGTGGGAAAGGCCGTCGAAGGAGCTTAACCACATCCGCAATACTTTGAGTACGCCCAGCCGGATCGCCAGCGGGACGGCCAAGTCCCACCAAGAAACCAACATGACGACCGATGCAATAGCGGACTGCGCAAAAGCGCGACAGGTGAACGAAAAGACGCTCCTTAAAACGGAGGGCAGAGGATTGTCGAGGTAGGCTGCTTCTGCGAATCCCCACAGTTTCTCAGTGATCTCCGGAGTCTCAGGTGCGAGACGAAAGAAGTTGGGAAAAACCCCGAATCGCTCCTCGATACGCTTCCCTAGGTTTGGCACCGCCTCGCCTGTGTATGCCGCATTTGGATTGTCAGGCACTGTGGACCGTCATTGCATAGCAAGTATAGACTGCATCGAACATCTTCGCGAGAATCTTCAGTCTTCGACGCTTCAGATTCCCCTGAGGTGATTGCGATTATCTCGACGCAATCAGCTGAAATGCCTGGCATGGGAGGCACACATCCTAACTAAGGGCTACACTCCGCATTCTCCGGCATGATCAGCAACAAGCGGCAACCCAGCCCAGGCTATTATTGTGAAATTTGACTGCCATGCCGAACACACACTACCAGACCCGGTTTCGGACAGGCTTCCTCCGATCCTTTGTTCGATGGCTTGCCATCGGCGTGGTGCTTCTTTGGTTGCTTGTCGCGCTGATCCTTCTGACCGCGCGGTGGATCGACCCACCGTCAACCGCGGTGCACATCCAGCGCCACTTGCAGGCCTGGATTCACCACACTCCGTATCACGAACGCTACAAATTCATTCCGCTCGGCCAAATCTCGCCCGATCTCCAGCACGCTGTAGTCGCCGCGGAGGACGCGCGCTTCTACCAGCACCATGGGTTCGATTGGCACGAGATCCAAATCGCTGCCGAAGACGATTTGGAAGGCGATCGCACTCGCGGAGCTTCAACCATTACCCAGCAATTGGTAAAGAACCTATTTTTCGGAACTGGCCGCTCAATCCTCCGCAAGGGAGCTGAGTTCACACTGGTACCGGTGGCCGAATTCGTCCTCGGCAAGCGGCGCATTCTAGAGATCTACCTCAATGTGGTCGAATGGGGTCCTGGAATTTATGGCGCAGAGTCGGCGTGTCGTTACTACGACGGAACCGCTGCCCGGAACGTCGGGCGGGAACAGGCGGCGCGGCTCGCTGCGATCCTGCCGGCTCCTCTGAAGCGACGGCCGGAGCGCATGAATAAGTACAGCGCGCTCGTCCTTGAGCGGATGCGCCAGCTGGGTTGGTAATCGCGAGCAACCTTCTCACCAAAGCCGCGCGTATGATTTCTCTCGCGGTGGTTCTTAAGAGAGATCTAGAAAAGCGCCGGCCAGAAACAGATGGTATTATCGCGGCGGGAGTCAACCCATGGAACCGACAAAACCCAAACTTCCGAGCGAAGCCATAGAGCTCTACAACGATTTCATTCACGGTGAGATTACTCGCCGCGCCTTTATGGAGGGCGTACAGCGACTAGCGGGCGGTCTGGCAGCAGCCACGGTTATCAATGCATTGATGCCGAATTATGCGCTGGGCCAGCAGGTTTCACGCACCGATGACCGGATCAAAGCCACTAACGAGACCGTGCCCTCCCCGAAGGGCAACGGAAGCATCAAGGGATATCTCGTGCGGCCTGTCAGCGCCGACACCCGCTCCGAGACGGTTATGAAGTTGCCCGGCGTAATTGTGGTTCATGAGAATCGGGGTCTGAACCCCCATATCGAGGACATCGCGCGACGATTTGCCCTGGCCAACTTCATGGCATTTGCGCCCGACGGACTTACATCTCTGGGTGGCTATCCTGGCGACGACTACAAGGGCGGCCAGATGTTCAACAAGATCGACAAGAGCAAGATGTCTGAGGATATGGTGGCCGCGGCCATGTGGTTGAAATCGCGCCCTGACTGCACGGGAAAGATCGGCGCTACCGGCTTCTGCTATGGGGGCTCGACCGCCAATATGCTGGCGGTGCGGCTGGGAGCCGATCTGGCGGCAGCGGCGCCGTTCTATGGCGGTCCTCCCGCCCCAGAGGACATCTCTAAAATTAAGGCGGCGATCCTGGTGCATCACGGGGAGCTCGACACGCGATTGGCCGCGACGTGGCCAGCTTACGACCAGGCCCTGAACGCGGCGCACGTTCCGCACGAAGGCTATATTTACCCGGGCGCCGTACATGGCTTCAATTGCGACGCGACGCCGGAACGGTATAACAAAGCCGCGGCCGATCTGGCCTGGCAACGCACGATCGACTGGTTCAACAAATACGTGCGTGGCTGATTCGGTCCCCGCGGGTACAATTTGCCGTGCCGGACGCACTCGGATCAGTGATTCTGCAACGGCAATCCCCAAGAGGCGTTGCTTTGTTGCCGATCGTAGATCTGAAAGTGCTTGCACCCATTTCTCTGATCTGGCTAAAAGACAGCCGATCCCCCTGACTGCAAGGATTCCTTAACAGCTGAGTCATCCTCCCGGGTGAAGAACCTTATGCAGGCTCACATCGTCCCCATCGCCGCTCTTCAAACCACAGAAGACAATCGTCGACAAGACGGTCAATATGCCGAGAGCGATGAGGGCGTTATGGATCCCGTGAATCATTTCGGTGGGATTGGAGTGAGTGCTGGGAATGAAAAACGCCGTAGCTAAACCCGCAACAGCAACTCCGAAACTGATTGACATCTGCTGCGCGGTGCTTGCGATGGAACTGGCGCCGCTGGCGTCCTCTTCAGCGATGTCCGCGAACACAAGCGTGCTCATACTCGTGTATTGCAGCGACGTGAACGCTCCATAAAGGAAAGCCTCCAGCACGATGGCCCAAACCGGCGTTCGCAGACCGATCGTTGCAAACACCATCAGAAGGACACCGAGAATTAAAGTGTTGGAGATGAGGACTCCACGATACCCGATACGACCGAGAATTCGTGGCATCACTGCTTTCATGCTCATGGAGGCGATTGCTTGGGGCATGACGAGCAGACCGGACTGGATCGGAGTGAAGCCCAGGCCTACCTGATAGAGGAGCGGCAGGAGAAATGGCACTCCGCCTATTCCAAGACGAGTGAAGAAGCTGCCGCTCACGGCGGCGCGGAACGTGCGAATGCTGAATAGCCTGAGCTTCAGCAAAGGGAATGGAAGACTGCTGCCGTGGATTCCGTATCCGGCAAGCAAGGCCAGGGACAACACTAGCAGCCCTGCCATCTCCGTCGCGCTCAGAGTGTGCTCGCCGAATATCTCCAGCACATAGGACAGTAATGCGACCCCGGAACCAAAGAGGATGAGTCCGACAACATCGAGCGGAGGGGTACGCTCTTCGCGGTAGTCCGGCAAATGCAGATGAACGAGGATCAAACCAGCGAGTCCAATTGGAATATTGAGGAAGAAAATCACACGCCAGTGAAGATAGCCGACGATCAGACCTCCGGCGATGGGTCCAAGCATGGGCGCGACTAGGGCTGGTATAGAAACGAAGCTCATGGTGCGCAGAAGATCTGACTTGGCAAATGTTCGCACCAGGGTGAGCCGGCCCACTGGCACCATCATGGCGCCGCCGCAGCCTTGCAGGATGCGACAAGCGATTAGTAAGTGGATGTTGCTTGATATTCCGCACAGAAAGGACCCGAGCGTGAAAAGACCAATCGCAGATGCGAATACACGACGGGTTCCGAAGCGGTCCGCCATCCAGCCACTGATTGGGATGAAGACGGCCAGGCTGAGCGTATAGCTCGCCAGCACCGCCTTCATGCTGAGGGGAGCGACGCCGAGCGCGGAAGAGATGGCGGGAACGGCCGTATTGAGAATCGTCGTATCCAGCGACTCCATAAAAAAGGCAACAGCAACGAGCCACGGTAGAAGCCGTTTGGAGGCCTCTGAGGGATCGGATGACGATGGAGGGGCGATGAACGGGCCGGTTTGGTTCATCTGAAGGAAAATGCGCGAGGCTTCTCGCTCTCGAACATCATAGCTGATGTATCCGACGTCTCGAAGTCTGCAGGAAGGTCGGGCATTGGATCATCTGGCCCGATTGCCTAACGTCGCGCTTAGTCCGTACAACAGTGGAAGATAGACAATCGAGGCCGTCAGCAGTCGGCGTGCAGCAACTCTCGAACGCTCGAACACGAATTCCCATCCGAAGTACGTGAATCCTGTTCCCAGAAGAGCCACTGCCCAGTGAAAAGTCGCCGCGTGCCGTGTCGGAGATTGCATGATGCTGATAGCGACGAGAGCAAGGAGCGGCAATAAAGTTTCCAAAATCACGAAAGGAACTCTCACATTGCCCTTCGGCAGAATCAAATAGCCTGCGCGGTCGTAGTCTTCGCGGTACATCCATGCGATTGCCATGAAATGTGGAAACTGCCACAGAAAGAGCATGGCGTACAGGATCCCCGCCTCGACAGTCAATCGCCCGGAGGCTGCGGCCCAACCAATGAGCGGCGGCATGGCACCCGGAAAAGCTCCCACCAGAACGCACATTGGTGTTTTTCGCTTCAGCGGGGTGTACACGAACAGATAGGTCAGCAATGTCAAAGTTGCGAGCACACTCGCGAACAGGTTGACAGCTATCGCGAGATAGATGCTGCCAACCGCTGCCAATGCAACTCCGAAGACGAGGACTGATATCGGTTTGACACGGCCGGCCGCGGCTGGACGCCGGGCGGTTCGGCGCATTTGCGCGTCGAACCTTCTCTCGAGGTATTGGTTTAGGGTCCCAGTCCCACTTGCTACCAGCAACGTTCCAAGCAAAGTGTTGAATAGCCCTGCGAATGAAAACCGCCCAGCACGTGCCGAAGCCAGATAAAAACCTACAAAAGTTGTGATCAAGATCAGGAAGTTGACTTCTGGCTTTGTGAGTGCCCAGTAGTCTGAGAGCAGCCTGGATCCCCCCAAATGGCGCTCTTCGACCGCAGTGGAAGAAAATTCAGTAAGTGTGGACCGGCGTGACATTTCAGACCGCCTCCATCTTCATCCTGTGCGGATCCGTGTGCCGTTCCGCAACGCGTCGCGAATCGAATTGCGGAATCGCCAGTTCTTCCGATCGCAGAAGCTCTTCCGATCGATGGGGCGAGAGTAAACGCGCGGTGAAGGCTGCCCCGGCGATTAAGTAGACAAAAGTAACGCAAGTCCACATCAACGCACCCGCGCATTGCTGGTCTTCGAGAGCAGATAGGCCAAAGGAGCGGGGAGAAGACAAGAAAACCGGGTAAACCACCCGATCGCAGAAGACCAGAAATCCGGAAAGAATATCGCACGGCAAGGTAGCCAGAAACAGATACAAGAGTATGGAAGATTCTGGCCATTTCCAGCTGTTCGGCCATGGCCGGACTACCGGCCACCAGAACAGCAGGCCGGTTGCAAGGAAGGATGCTTGCTCAGCCCCATGCCACATTCGCGATCGCAGCCCAATGATAAACACCGAAGGAATGTGCCACACAACTAACGTGCCCGCCGCTGCTAACCAGCAAACCGCCGGGTGCGTTACAACGCTTGCGAATTGCTGCATCGGTTCTGATCGCAATGGACGACCGATCGCTCGTAAGAATCGCTGTAACAAGCCATGCGCCAGTGGCTTTCGAGGCATGCCAAGCAAGATCAACGGAGGCGCAAACGTCATGAGAAGAAGGTGTTGAACCATGTGCGCCGTCAACCTCTCATGATCGAGTGCAGCCAGAGGTGAAGCCGTTGCCATCCAGATAAACGATAAACCGAATACAAAACTGCCGGCGCGCCAGCCCTCAACGTTATCGTGCTCCTGCCTGCGAAGACGCAGCCATCCATGCAGATAGACCAGTGAAGCAAAAATCAAGGCGCTAGAGACCCAGAACGACTCGGACGCGCTTTGATGAAGATGAATGTGCGACATCATCGGCGGCCTATGGTTGAGTCCCGGACGTTTTGACTTGGCCATTGCTAAGTACCAGGTCAAGCGCCGCATCACGAGCCGGCCCCTGGCTCGCAGGGTGCAAGGTTTCAAGGAAAGCTACGAGCGCCGTAGTCTCTGCCGGACTCAAGTTGTTGCCATAGGCAGGCATGTTGCCGCCGCCTTGAATCACTTGCCGAATAAGTTGGTCCTGGGTCAGCCGCACGGCAACGCTGTCCAGGGTTGGCCCCCTTTGTCCACCCGTGTTGCCAAGAGAGTGGCAGTTGCGGCACTGCTTGACCTGAAACACAAGCGCACCCTGCCGCGCGAGTGCGGTCGTGCCGTGAATGTAGCGCTCGGGCACCGGATCGCCGCTCCAGGCGTTCATATGCGGACTCCAGGGCGTGAACTGGGCCATGCGAGTAAAGGTGCCGAGCGTGATGGCGATCATGAGCACCGTGATTACCGCAATCGGCCGGCGCTTCCAGCTTTTTTCTCCTTCTCCCGAAAGAAAGGGCAGAAGAATCAAGCCAAGAATTACTAAAGGCGGGCAGATGAGAAGGAACGGCGTCTCCAGCGCTGGAGGAAGAAGTGAAAGTAACGCATAGAGCCACAGGAAAAAGTAATCGGGCTTGGGCGCAGTTTGGATGATTGTCGGGTCAGGCTGCCCTGAGGGCCCAAAAGGACCAAAATAGAAAGCGCATGCGGCGATTGCAAGAATGATGAACGCGGCAAAGAACATATCCTTCCATATCGCATACGGAACGAAGGGCGCGCCATCCTTCTTGGTCAAAGCGTGATACTCGGCCTCATAGGTGGCTCGTCGTACGATGCGCCCCGGCATTGGCCACTCGTTGATGCCCAGCTTCAACACCATCAAGACATGGAGGCAGACGAACCCGATCAGTAGTCCGGGAATCACGAATACGTGCAAAGCAAAAAACCGGGACAGAGTTGCGCCTGCGATGATCGGGCCGCCCAGCATTAGCTTCACGGCAAAAGGGCCGATGATGGGAACGCGGCTGGCAATCGACGCTCCGATTCCCAGCCCCCAGTAGGCGTCCTGATCGAAGCGCAAGACTTGACCGCTAAATGCCATGCCCAGCGTCATCAACAGAAGGAATACGCCGATAACCCAAGTCAGTTCGCGAGGAAATTTGTGAGCTCCAAAGAGAAACACCTGCACCATATGAATCAGGACGATGGCGACCATGAAGTTGGAACCCCATCCGTGCATGGCGCGGATGAACCAGCCAAGCGCAACCTGATGATTCAGGGCCTGCAGGCTGCTCCATGCTTCGCCGGCGGAGGGCACATAAATTAGCGCCAACAGAATTCCTGTGACCAACTGCAGTAGAAAGACGGTCAGCGCGGCGCTGCCAAAGACGTAGAACCAGCTCGCCGTGTTGCGCGGCACGGGATGGCCGGCCGCTTCGCGAATCGGCGCTGCCAGCTGCAGACGGTGGTCGAACCATTCTCCGACTCTTGTGATCAGGCGCATGGTGGCTTCTCCGAGGTGAGACGTGCTACCGGGTCGCCGGGGGTTGGCAGCTGCCCGGCGTCAATCGTGAGGACACCATTTTCGATTTGGTACGGATATTCGAAAAGCCCACGCTCTGGTGGTCCAGAAGCCCGTGCGCCATCGCGGTAGTATGCTCCGCCGTGACACGGACACATAAAAAGACCAGATTGCTGGAACCAGCGGACTGGGCAGCCGAGGTGGGCACAGTTGATCGCAAACACCTGAAATTGATCGCCTGCGATGCGGCGTACCCAGCACGCCGTGTCTACAGTCTTTCCGTCGGTTGGCATGACCAGGGGACTGCGAAAAGTAGCCATCCGCGTCTCTCCCTCAGGAAAGTTGCTGACGTTTCCCAGCGGCACCCAAGAGAGATATCCATTCCCGCGACCACGAGTGATGGAGGAAAAAAGAAAACGCGCAACCGGCAGAGCCAATACGATCGCAGCGAATCCGTTGAACAGGATCCCCAGCTTCATGAAGAATCCGCGTCGTGAAAGGGCAGTTTCAGCGGGCGGGGCTGTCCCAGTGTTAGTTGACATTTTATTTCTCCGAGGGTTGCGCGTAGTTCAAAGCGGAATAAGGCTGCCCCGGATTCTGCGTACGCCGAGATGCCAGCCAGGCAACTACATCTGTGATTTCCTGATCCGTCATTGGACGGCCGGGGACATTGCCGCGCCAGTCGGGTGCGCCCAGTTCCGGCCTGCCGGTGATCACGATCGTGCGCAGTGCCTGATCGCTGACCAGCGCCAGGAATGAATCATTCGTCACGGCGCTTCCCTTGGACGTCCCCCCACCTTCAGAACCATGGCAGGATGCGCAATATCTTGCAAACACGACTTGGCCACGATCGACATTCCCAACCGCTTTTGCCGCGTATGAGGGTGGATTGGCTCCATCGAGAACTTGTTTGCGCCCCCAGCGGGAAAAGATCCCACTCGTAATCACCTCGATCTGCTGCTCGATCAGCATTCCGCCGGCGCGCTGCGCGAACGCTGGCATCGATGTTCCCCGAATGCCGTTCGCAACAATGTTGCGCATGGTGGTTTCATCGACGATGGCCAGATACACGGGATTGGCGAGGGCGATCGACGCTCCTCCGCGGCCTTCCGCGCCGTGGCAGCCCGCACAGTTCTGTGCGTAGAGAGTGCCGAAGTCCAAAAGCTGGTTCGGGGCAACTGGTTCCGAATTGGTTTGTGGTTCACGATCAGGAATGCTGCAAGCAGCGAGCATCCCCAGGCTGAGGACCGCGAGCGCAGAGAGAATTCTGATCGGCTTCATCTTCATCAGCGGTTCTCCCCGCTCTCTCGCGGTGGAATCGTTCCGGGAGCCTCGATTCCCGCCCGTACGACAAACGAAACATTCTCGCGGGTAGGAAAGCTCGCCTGGCGCACGACCACAAGTCCAGCGACGATGCCGAAAGCCACTTGAGAAGCCATGAACCAGGTCCAATCAATGCGACTCGCGAGCAATGGATTCAGCAGTCCGAGAATTGTGTACAGTAGCCCCGACCACAACGCCGGGGCAATGAGTCCTCCCAGCACAATCGGACGGCGTGGGAACATGGGCAGCATCGCACCGTAGAGCAACCCAACAAAGATGGACACAACGCCGTGTAAAACAAAGGCAATCGCGAAAGCATCAGCATGAAATGAATTCAGCTGCGCGGGTACGAGTCTTAGGGATTCCCGGTAAGCAACTGCGGCCAGCAGGTTGATGGGATACCAGATGCTGCCGATTTTCAGTATCCCGTAGGCACAGGCCATCACTGCCATTGCGATGCTGCCCGCGATGCCACCTTTAACACCTGCAGAAACTGGATAGGTGCGGACCGGGAGCCAAGCGCGCAATTGATCCGGCAGAATCGGTAGCCGATCCACAACTGGCCGCGCAGTGACTAAGCGAATGTCTTCGGGAACGACCGGTACAACCTCTTCATGCTCGTACGGAAGGACTTCACGGAACCAGCCGACAGCGCCTGCCACCGACAGTAGGGCGCCAAGACAGCTTACTGACGTGCTGGTCACCAGGCCCGCGAACAGTAACGCCGCCCCCAGCGCCAAAATGAACGGCCACGCGGTCGGCGCGGGGACTTCAATCTCGCGCGGAGCACCAGAACCTTCCCTCAATTGCTCTGTCGTGGATAGCGTTGCCATATATGCCTCAGCGTCCAAGAACGTAAACCACGGTGAAAACCACAACCCATACGGTGTCGACGAAATGCCAGTACATCGCGAGCACCGCAACACGATCTGATTGGCTCACTCCCACACGGCCAATAAATCCGAATATCGCAGCTACCGAGAGCATGATCAGACCCGCGGTGACGTGAAAGGCGTGCAAGCCGACAAGCGAGTAATAGGTTGTCCCAAAGAGGTTGGTCGAGATCGTCAGCCCGTGTTCATAGATCAGTCGGTGCCATTCCTGGGCCGTGCCGTAGAGGAACAATCCACCCAGCGCAATGGTCAGCAGCCAGAAGCCGAGGAATAGTCGTCGGTAGTCCCGCTCCAACGACTTCGCCGCAAGGTGAATTGTCAGGCTGCTGGACAATAAGCAAATCGTGTAGAAGATCGGCGTCTCCAGCACTTGTGAGGGCGCCGGTCCCGTGATGCTCTTCCCCAGATAGAAGAGATAGGCAACGACGAATATCGTGAAGATCGCCGACTCGGCGATAATGAGACCGGCCATCGCCACCTTCCCGCGGGATGGTAGATCCCACGCTGCTGCTGTGTTCGGAAATGAAGTTGTCGCTGCGCTCATATGGTTGGTTCACTCATAACGGCTATCGGGATCTTCCGGATGCTTCAGGTCCCACAAGGGGCGGCGGCTCGCGACTGTCGGAACCGTCGCAAAGTTATAGGTAGGGGGCGGCGAAGAAATGGACCATTCCAGCGTCCATGCGTCCCATGGGTCGTTACCGGCCATGGCTCCTTTAAAATAAGAAATTACGAGGTTTGCGACAAACACGAGAATCGCGATTGCCTGAATGAATGCACCGATCGAAATGATGAGGTTCAAGGTGTCCCAACCCCGACCTGGCTCGTAGGTGTAAATCCGGCGTGGCATGCCGAGCGCTCCCGG
>DATNKA010000823.1:0-7674 GCA_035603655.1 Candidatus Acidiferrales bacterium
GACTGCTGCGGTGAAAATCGCGAATCCGACAAAACATTTAATTTCGGTCAGTAACCAACCGTTCTGAAGTAGTAAAATATCGATATGGCCGTAGCCCGCTTTCGACGCTGAGCCCAGGCAAAGTGGCGGCCCACCGGAAATTCTATGAAGAGAATGCTTCTCATCCTCCTTGGCCTGTCACTTGTTCCAGCCTTCGCCGCTGGTCAGGTAGTTGAAGAAATTGTCGCGCGCGTGAACGGCTCAATCATCACCCGGTCGGAGTTCCTCCGCAGCAAGGACCAGCTGAAGGACGACGTTAAACAGCAGGATGCGGCCAACGCCGACAAGCTGTTTAGCGAGCGTGAAAAAGACATCCTGCGCGATCTCATCGACCAGCAGCTCCTGCTTGAAAAAGGCAAAGACCTTGGAATTACTGGCGATACCGACATGATCAAGCGGCTTGATCAGATGCGCAAGGACATGAAGCTGGAGACCATGGAGGAGCTGGAAAAGGCGGCTACCGCACAAGGAATTTCCTACGAGGATTTCAAACAAAACATGCGTAATCAGATTATTACGCAAAAGGTGATTGGCGAAGAGGTCGGCTCCCACCTCAACATCACTACCGATGAACAGCAGAAATTTTACGACCTGCACAAAGGCGAGTTGGAACAGCCGGAATCGATCCGGTTAAGCGAGATACTGATTGCTCCGGAAAAGCCTGCCCCAGTGAAGCCTGCCGACCAGCCTGCAGCTGAAAAACCCGCAGAGAACGCTACCGCTGATCCCAACGCCGCCAACGGCGGCAATCCAAACTCTCAGGAGGCAAGCGGCGATGCGGCTAAGAAGTCGGCTGAGGCGTCAGCTCTCGCCGCCGCAGAGGCCAAGGCCAACGAACTGCTCAAACAGCTTCGGGCCGGAGCGAGCTTCGAGGACGCAGCTAAAAAGAATTCCGCAGGTCCTTCGGCCGCCCAGGGCGGTGACTTGGGAGTATTCAAGCGCGGGACCCTTGCCAAGGAGATTGAAGAGAAAACATTCGCCATGAAGTCCGGCGAGATCACCGACGTGACTCGGGTTAAGCAGGGCTACATAATCTTGAAAGTGACAGATCACCAGATGGCGGGTATTCCCCCCATGAAGGATGTGGGGCCTAAAATCCAGGACGCTTTGTACTACGAGAAGCTGCAGCCGGCACTCCGTGCTTACTTAACGAAGCTCCGCGAAGAAGCCTATATCAAAATCCAGGAAGGTTATGCCGATTCTGGCCACAGTGCGAACCAAACAGAGCCGGTTGAAACTGCCGCCGCCAAAGAGACCGACGCCAAGAATCTGAAGAAGAAGAAAAAGAAGTTTCTCGGTGTGCTCTAGGCAAATCCTCTGGTTTCTTCCAACCCGGCCTCACTGCGGACTTGCGTTCTGATTTACACTCTGTGGAGAGAATGAAGGATTTCTTTATCAGCGAGTGCACGCGGCACGAAAACAAGATCGTCACTTCCAACTTCGTCGTCGTCTCGAAACAGATCAAGCCCAAAAAGTCGGGCGAGCCATATCTCGCCTTAACGCTCGGCGACCGCAGCGGACAACTGGAAGCCAAGATGTGGGACAACGTGGAAGAAGTGCTCACGGTTTTCGAGCAGGACGATTTCCTGAAGATTAAAGGCCTGGTCAACAAGTATAAGAACCGCTTTCAGCTCACCATCCATAAGCTGCGTAAGCTGGGCGATTCCGAAATTGAATTCGCCGACTATCTTCCGAAAACTGCCCGAGATATCGACGAACTCTGGCAGAATCTATCTGATTTTGTCAGTTCCTTCCAGAATCTCCATCTCCAGGCACTGGTCCGTGCTTTTATGTCTGACCCGGAAATCGCGGCTGCCTATCGCAACGCTCCCGCCGCCAAGACATTGCATCACGCCTACATTGGCGGCCTGCTCGATCACGTGGTCTCGCTATTTCGCTCCTGTGATCTGATTTGCCGAAACTATTCTCTGGTCAATCGCGACTTATTGCTGACTGGGGTTTTTCTTCATGATATCGGCAAGATTCACGAGCTTGCTTATAATCGCTCATTTTCCTACACCACGCGCGGCCAATTGCTGGGGCACATGGTCATTGAATTGGAGATGTTGCAGGCCAAACTCGCCCTCGTTCCCGGCTTCCCGGCCGAGCTCAAAACGCTGCTTGAGCATCTCATCATCAGCCACCATGGCGAATATGAGTTCGGCTCGCCCAAGTTGCCTATGTTTCCAGAGGCGCTCCTGCTGCACTATATGGACGACCTGGACTCCAAGATGGAGGCCATGCGCGCCCAGTTCGAACGCGAGGCCGATCTCGAAAGTCCGTGGACCAGCTACAACGCTTCCCTGGGACGTCCTCTGCTGAACAGCGCGAAGTTTCTTGCCCCCAAGGCTGTGCCTTCAGAAGAGCCTAGTTCTGCGGAGGCGGAGTTTGAGTCGGAGAATATCAGTGTCACGGATACCCCCGAAAAAGCTTGGTCGCTGCCGGGCTTGGAATCTTAACTTCGGCGCGGGAGGAATGCGTTAGCTCATGCTTGACTTTAGCCGCTTCGAAATCCTTACTTTCGATTGCTACGGCACTCTCATCAACTGGGAAGATGGAATCCTCCGTTGCCTGCGGCAGATCCTCAAGGCTCACGATAAGGAAGCGGATGATGCCACGATCCTGCGGCTCTACGGAGATTTCGAAGCTGGGGCCGAACAGGCTGAGTATCGGTGCTATCGCGAGGTGCTCGACTCGGTGGTGCGGCAGTTCGGAGAACAATTTGGATTCGTACCCAGCGCCCGGGAAGCCCGCTCGCTAGCTGAGTCTCTCAAAGATTGGAAGCCGTGGCCGGATACGGTGGAGGCACTGCGTGTACTGGGGAGCCGCTTCCGGCTGGCCATCATTTCCAATGTGGACGATGATCTTTTCGCTGCCACTCGGCCTCAACTGGAAGTCGACTTCGACCAGGTCGTCACCGCCCAACAGGCGCAAGCTTACAAACCATCCGGGAAGATTTTCCAACTCGCATTGAGCCGCCTCGGCGTTCCCCGGGATCGGGTACTGCATGTTGCCCAGAGCCTCTATCACGACGTGATTTCTGCGCAGTCGCTGGGTCTGGCTACGGTTTGGGTGAACCGGCCATCGGCGAGACACGGCGTCGGTGCGGTCAAAGCGGTTGAGGCGCGCCCGGACTTGCAGGTGGCCAGCCTCGGAGAGCTTGCCGCCGCGTGCGCACAACCGTGATCCCTAGGGACTGGGCGAAATCTCAACGATCCTGGTCCGAATCGCCCAAATCACAAGTTGAGCTTTGTTGTGGACGCCCAGCTTCCGCATCAGATTAAACTTGTGCGCGTCTACAGTCTTGCTGCTCACGCCAAGAGTCATGGCGGCGGCCCGCACCGTTTTCCCCTCGGCCAGCAATTTAAGAACTTCTCGCTCGCGCGCGGTCAAGGTATTTTCTTTCTGCTGCGCTTCAGCCGGGCGTCGCAGATCCTCTGTCGAACGTACTGCGGCTAAACCTGATCGGGAGCCGTAGACGTCCCGAATCATCTTGACGAGATCTTCCAGACAACTTTGTGGCGGGGTGGGATGGCGCCCAGCGGATTGAGATGCGTCAAATTTGGAATTATCCAATTGCTCGATATTTAGGAAGAACAATCTCGTATGATCAGATATACGCTCCACAAGCAGCTCTGCTTCAGATGCGGACAGTCCAAATATTTTGTTGTCGGCGATGACTACATCCGGCCGGAACTCAAGCACTTTGCGCAGGCACTCCGCCGCATTCCCCGCCTCGCTCACCACTTCGAGGTCAAACTCGTCCTCCAGCAAACGTCGCGGCCCTTGTCGAAAAGCGACGTGCTCGTGCGCGAGTAAACAGCGAATATTTCTGACGGAAGCAATTAATTCGTTCGTGATATGTGCCTGAAGGGACACTCGGACTTCCTCCTGTCACTGGCCAGAGAAGTTGCGAGTGGCGCAAAATCAAAGCGCAAGGGGCTAGCTGTGCCTGGCTATTGTAACAATCATCTGAGCTGTAGCGCACGTGAAAATCGCGAGGGCGCTCCGGCTGCCGGTTCAGCGGCCCGTCTTTCGCTACCCGCGACTCCAGAAGAACGCCGCATCAGGTAAAATCGAGCACCTATGCTTCGCTATTTCACGGCCGGGGAATCACATGGAGAAGCTCTTGTCGCTTTCCTTTCGGGCATGCCCGCCGGGCTTAAAGTGGATCAGGACTTTTTGGACCGTGAACTTTGGCGCCGCCAGCAAGGATACGGCCGCGGCGGACGCATGAAGATTGAGCGCGACACCGGTCACATTCTCTCCGGCATCCGCCAGGGCAAGACCATCGGTTCGCCCATTTCCGTTCAACTCAACAATAGAGACTGGAAAAATTGGCAGGAATCTTTGCCCGTAGGCGAAGGCGACCCCGCTCTTCACAAGCGGGTAGCGTCGCCCCGCCCGGGACACGCCGACCTGGCAGGGGCTCTCAAATACAATTTTCCCGAGGCCCGTTATGTCCTGGAGCGCGCGTCGGCGCGGGAATCGGCGGCGCGAGTTGCGGTGGGCGCAATCGCCAAAGCCTTTCTGCGCGAGCTTGGCATCGAGGTTTTAAGTCACGTGGTTGCCGTTGGTGGTGTTGCCCTGCAGAAAGAAATCCCCTGGGAAGAAATTGAAAAACTTTACCAGCAGGAAGAGGTCCTGCTGAATTGTGCCGACCCTGAAATGCAACAACGTATGAAGGAAGAAGTAGACAAAGTCCTCAAGACAGGCGATTCGGTGGGGGGAATCTTCGAGGTCGTCGCCCGTGGCGTTCCCCCGGGCCTGGGTACTTACGCGCAGTGGGACGAACGGCTCGATGCTTTGCTGGCGGCCGCCGTGATGTCACTGCAAGCGGTGAAAGCGGTTGAGATAGGCTCCGGCATTGCCGCCGCAGCTTCTCCGGGTTCGGCGGTGCACGATGAAATCGGCTACGGCGAGCCCGCTCATTTTACGGCGTTCACCCGTACCCGCAACAACGCTGGAGGAATTGAAGGTGGAGTCTCGAATGGGGAAGAAATCCGCGTGCGTGGTTACCTGAAACCCATTTCCACTTTGCGGCGGCCGCTGCAATCGGTGGATTTTTCCACCCGCCAACCGGTTCGCGCCGCCTATGAGCGCTCCGACGTTTGCGTGGTGCCGGCCGCAGGCGTGGCCGGCGAGGCCATGGTCGCACTCACTCTGGCTCGCTGCGCTCTCGACAAGTTTGGCGGTGACTCCATGGGAGAGACCTTGCGCAACTTCCAGGGTTATCGCCAGCAACTGGAAAACTATTGATGATCTATCCCATCGTAAAGTTCGGAAATCCCGTCCTCGAGAAGCCAGCCGAAAAGGTAACAGTCTTCGATGAAGAACTGAAAAAGCTGATTGATGACATGTTCGAATCCATGTACGCCGCGCGGGGCGTGGGCCTGGCAGCGCCGCAGATTGGAATCTCGCGCCGCGTCGCCGTGGTTGACGTCACTTTCAAGGAAGACCCTGATGCCAAACTCGTGTTGATCAATCCCGAGATCATTCACAAACAGGGGCGTCACTCGCAGAGCGAAGGCTGCCTGAGCATTCCCGACTTCCGCGAAAATGTGAGCCGCTCTCAGGTGGTTACCGTCCGAGCGCAGGATTTGACCGGCCAGGTTTTCGAGCAGACTGGCGAAGAGTTATTAGCTCGCGCTTTTCAGCACGAGACCGATCATCTGAACGGCAAACTGTATATCAGCCACATCAGCGCGCTCAAGCGCGACTTAATCAAGCGCAAGATCCGCAAACTGGTTAAAGCGGGAGAATGGTAAGTCATTGAGCGATTGAGTCAATGACTCAATGATGCCATGGAGCCATGTCCCACTCCTTCAATCTCGTGTTTTGCGGTACGCCTGGTTTCGCGGTGCCCACGCTCGATAGACTGGTCGAAAGTGGATTCCAGGTTCGCCTCGTGGTGACGCAACCCGACCGGCCGAAGGGTCGCGG
Organism: Candidatus Acidiferrales bacterium; assembly: GCA_035603655.1. Taxonomy (GTDB): domain Bacteria; phylum Acidobacteriota; class Terriglobia; order Terriglobales; family Acidobacteriaceae; genus Sulfotelmatobacter. Next base: position 5,983 of record DATNKA010000823.1, read on the forward strand.
CCTTGAACTCGTTTCCTCACCGATCAAACAATCCGCTTTGCAGTTGGGCTTACCCATCGTCCAGCCTGAAACCATTAAGAGCAACGCCGATTTTCGTTCTCGACTTTCCGATCTTAACCCTGACGCGATCATCGTTGTCGGCTACGGCCGCATCATTCCGCAATGGATGCTCGATCTTCCGCCGCTCGGCAACATCAACCTGCACGCGTCGCTTTTGCCGAAGTATCGCGGCGCCGCGCCCATTCAGTGGGCAATTGCGCGGGGTGAGAGTGTCAGCGGAGTGACCACCATGAAGATTGACGCCGGGCTCGACACCGGTGATATTCTTCTGCAGCAGGAAATCCCCATCGCTCCGGACGACACTGCAGAGACTCTTGGCCCAAGGTTAGCGGCCGTAGGAGCCGATCTCATCGTCGCCACGCTGGCGAGTTTGCGAGGCGACACAATTCAACCACGGAAGCAAGACAACTCGAGGGCTACGCTCGCGCCAATCCTCAAGAAAGAGGATGGTCGCATAGATTTTTCTCGCACTGCGACCGAAATCCTGAACCGCTTGCGCGGCTTTCAACCGTGGCCGGGAGCCTACTCGCAGTTTCGCAGCAAAAATTTACAAGTACGGCAAGCGACTGCGTTTGATCAGGTGCTGCCTCCTTCAGAATTGAGAGTGGATGGCACTCATCTTTTCGTCGGATGCGGCGAGGGAACCGCAATCGAAATCGTCGAACTGCAATTGGAAGGGAAGAAACCGACTTCCGCCTCTGATTTTGTTCGTGGGTACCGGCCTCAGTCCGGCGAAAGACTTGACCTCTAAGGCACCCGAATTTCTCCGCTGCAACGTCTGCTTCCTTCATACTGGCTTTGGTGAAAACGAAAAAACGAGATTCGCAACCTGAAGTTTCCCCTGCTCGGGCCGCGGCTTTCGATGTGCTGTTGCGCGTCGAGCGCGCGTCCGCCTACGCAGCGGAACTGCTTCATTCGCGAACCTGCACCTCCCTCACAACCATTGATCATGCTCTGACAACCGAACTGGTCATGGGAGTGCTCCGCTGGCGATCGCTGCTGGATTCCCAAATCTCCGAAGTTTCTTCGCAACCCCTCTCCCGACTCGATCTCGAAATTCTCACCGCATTGCGACTTGCCGTTTATCAGCTTCGCTGGCTGAGTCGCATTCCGGCCCGCGCTGCGATTCATGAGAGCGTGGAACTGGTCAAGCGAGCCCGCAAACGCTCCGCCGCTTCCTTCGTGAATGCAGTTCTGCGCAAACTTACTGCCGGCCCACAGCCCAGCCCTGGAGCTTCTCCGGCCGCAGTCGTCCCGGCTACCGCAGAGGAACTTGCTGCCAGCACTGCCCACCCGCAATGGCTCGTCGAACGCTGGATTCGGGCCTATGGACTCGAAGCCGCGGTTCAAATTTGCGGTCACAACCAATCAGTGCCTGTGACCGCGATCCGTCTTCGTCATCCTGAAGCGGAAGACCGGCTCGGCGCCGGTGGAATCGAACTGGCTCCGGGTGCTTTCCTGGCTTGGGGACGACGCGTGCAGCAGGGAGACATTACGAGAACATCCGCCCTCCGAGAGGGCTTGTGTGTGATTCAGGACGAGGCCTCGCAACTGGTTGCAGCCCTGGTCGGTGACGGAGCGAGCGCTCTTGATTGTTGTGCAGCCCCTGGCGGCAAGACTTTGGCCATCGCC
>DATNKA010000824.1:0-12312 GCA_035603655.1 Candidatus Acidiferrales bacterium
CGGGCCGTTGCGCAGAATAAAAGTTGCGGCTTTGCGGACCATGGGCCACCAGCGCTCGAGCTTGCCTAATTCCTTCGGGGCTTCGCGGCGAAGTAGGTCGAGGAGAAGGATGGGGAAAGCGGTCTCGTCCATCTGGACGCCGCTCCAGTAAGGACGGCCGTCGAGCCAGAGATTCTGCGCCCAGTTGCCGGCGGCTTCCTGAGTGGCTTTGAGATAGCGGAGCACTCTTACCGCGTCGATAACGGCGCCAGCGGCGAGCAGAGCTCCAGCCGTTTCGACGAGATCGCGAGGCCAGATAAGGTGGTAGCCGCCGAGGTCTTCGTCGCCTTTGTTGAAGCCCCATGGGATGGAGAGGCTGGCGATAATGCCGCCTAAAAAATCCTTGGATTCGTGAGTGCGTAGGACAGCGGTGGAGGAACGGTAGAGATCGTCCTCGCGAAGCGGTTGGTCGAGCTTGATCAAGGAATTTTGCCAGGCCTTCCAGTGGAAGACATAGTGCTGGCGAAGGTCGTCGTAATCTTCGAGTAAAGAGGAGCGGGCCTGCTGTCCAGCCTCGGTAACGATGGAGCCGAATCCGAGGGCCAGCACGAATTCCCCGTTGCAGGCGGCGAGGTCAATTTCTCCGGTGCAGGCGATGTTGCCGTTTTCGGCGCGTTGATGTTCCCATTGCATTTGGAAGTTAGCGGATAGGTCCTGCCATCCGTCGGAAAAACCGACGAACCCGACCGACATTTTGTTCCAGGGAACAGAACAAGCGAGGGCTAGGGCAGTGCCGTCATGCTCGGCGAGAAACATGGGTACGCCTTTGTAGTCGCCGACCCAGCCGGTGTTGGCATATCCGCAGTTGGCCAGATGCGGTGAGAGCAGGGCATAGAGGCGATAGTCGGAGAGTTGGCCTTGCAGGGGTTCGAAGCGGGTTTTTTGCAGAACCACATTGCGGTAAGGGTCAGTGAGGATTTCCTTGTGAATGCGGTAACGTCCGCTGATCTCGGTGTTCACGAGTTCAAATGCGGGGACACCGGGTTCGATGGGCTGGTTTTCGAAGGTGCAGTGGCGTTTTTCTTCAGAGAAGAAATCGCGACCATTGGTGACCATGAAGCCGAGGTCGCGGGTGCAGGCCTGGTCGACGCGCGGGAAATATATTTCATTGACAATTCCGTGACTAATGGTGAACCACACCTTGCTATGTTGGTTCAAGGCTGTACCAACGCCGGTTTTGGCGCTGGAAGTCCAGCGTGGGAGAATTCCGGGCCAGCCGGGGGCGTAGCCAGGATGGGAATCGCTCATAAAGTTTCGTCCTGAGGGTGCGAACCGGTCCGCGATGCAGCCTGGGGGAATGGCACTTCCGCAAGCGGCAAAAACGGTTTGGCCGTACAGTTGATGAATGGCATCGAAGAAGGAAGCAATAAAAGTAATGTTGCGTTGGGCCGAAACGCGCGGCAATGGATGGAGTCGAACCGATACGCATGAAAGCTGGGAAACAATTGCAAGATGCTTTGGCCTGGGGTAAGGTTGCAGTCTTGTGGTTGAGCTTTATCTGGTGCGGTGTGGCAAGCGCGGAGGCGGTGCCGGATATTACTTCGAATACGGCGCTTGATCGCGGATTCCTGGGGCTTTATAACCTCGATTTTGCGGGCGCGCAGAAGGATTTTTCGTCGTGGGAGGTTCAGCATCCTGATGATCCGGTGGGGCCGGTGAGCGAAGCGGCGGGATTTCTTTTCTCCGAGTTCAACCGGCTTGGCGTTCTCGAAGGGCAGTTTTACGAAAATGATGACGCTTTTACGGCGCGTTCAAAACTGAAGCCGGATCCGTTGGTGCACGATCAGTTTCAGGCCGCAATCCAGCACTCAGACAAGCTGGCCCACGCTCGCTTGGACAAGAATGGTAAAGATCAGGATGCCTTGTTTGCCTTGACCCTCTCCTCCGGACTGCAAGCCGACTATGCGGCGCTGATTGAAAAACGCAATCTGGCCTCGTTGCATCATGCCAAGCAAGCTTCGGCCTGGGCGCAGCAACTGCTGGCGGTTTGTTCGAATTGTTACGACGCGCAGCTGGCTACGGGCTTCAGCAAGTACATCATTGGCAGCATGGCGGCTCCGGTGCGCTGGCTGATGAAGGTGGGCGGGCTGCCTGCGGATAAGCAAGGCGGCATCGCGGACTTGCAGCTGACTGCTGAGCGCGGACATTACCTGGCGCCATTTGCCCGAATTCTGCTGGCGATCGCGTACGTGCGAGATAAACATAAGCAGCGGGCCCTTCAGTTGCTTTCGTCTTTGCAGGTCCAGTTTCCGGGCAATACGCTTTTTCCGCGGGAGATCGCGCGACTGCAGAGCGGACGTTGAGTCAGAAGATGGCACTCCGAACACTGTGGCATCCCCCAGAGACTGAAGCTGAAGTGTTCATGGTGGTTCACCCCACAGGTCTGCAGCCGCCGCCTTCAAAGGCTATCGTCCGCCGACCCCGCCCTCTAAATATCTGCCCTGATTGTCTTTCTGCATCGGCGGCGAAACTCCATTCATCAGAAATTCACTGGTTTGTAACCCTCCTTTAACACGCCGCCGTTAGAACCGATGAATATCCATCCCGAGGAGATCATCGATGCGAAGAACTGCGCTGCTAGGCGTGTGTGCGCTGCTCGCTTTGCCGGCACTGGCCCAGACTAAGTTGAACGGAGCCGGCGCCACGTTCCCGAATCCCATTTACTCGAAGTGGTTCAGCGAATACCACAAGCTGCATCCCGACATTGAAATCAACTACCAGTCGATCGGCAGTGGTGGCGGCATCCGCCAAGTGATTGCGGGGACGGTCGACTTCGGCGCCAGCGATGGCCCTATGACCGACGATCAATTGAAAGAAGCCAAAATGAAAATTCTTCATTTCCCGACGGTTCTGGGCGCGGACGTTCCCGCCTACAACATTCCGGGAGTGAACGCGGAGCTGAAATTTACTCCCGACGCGCTGGCGGGAATTTTTCTGGGAAAGATCACGAAGTGGAACGATAAGGCCCTCACCGGCCCGAATCCCGGAGTGAGCCTGCCCGACCGAGAGATCATCGTGGTGCATCGCTCCGACGGGAGCGGCACGACTTACATCTGGACCGATTACCTGTCGAAGATCAGTCCGGAATGGCAAAGCCAGGTAGGAAAAGGAACTTCGGTGAAGTGGCCGGTCGGGCTGGGAGGAAAAGGCAACGAAGGCGTAGCGGGATCGATCCGGCAGTTGCAAGGGTCGATTGGATACGTGGAATTAATCTACGCCGTGCAGAACAATATTTCCTACGGTAGCGTCAAGAACGCCGCGGGAAACTTTGTGAAAGCATCGCTCGATAGCGTGACGGCGGCCGCGGCGTCGGCGCCGAAGATGCCGGCGGACTTTCGCGTCTCCATTACGAACGCGCCCGGCAAGGACGCCTATCCCATCTCCAGCTTCACCTGGCTGCTGATTCCCGCGCAGGCGAAAGACGCGTCGCACAGCAAGATTCTGGCGGATTTTCTGAACTGGATGGTGACAGATGGACAAAGGATGACGGCCGCGCTTTCCTACGCTCCGCTGCCGGAAGGCGTAGTCCAAAAAGAGAAGGAAGCGATCAAGCAAGTCCAGTAGGTCGAAGGAAGATTCTTTCAGTCATAGTTCAAAAAGGAGAGTGTGATGAATTGTACGTGGAAGTGGTGCGCGATATTGTTTCTCGCTACGGGCGCCTTGGCACAAACCAGTACGGCTCCGAAGGCGGCGCCCAAAGCCAGGAAGCCTAGAGCCTCGACCGTAACCGCAGCGGATGTGCAGGCTCTGAGGGATGCAATTGCCTCCCAGACGGCCGCGATCGCTGCGCAGCACCAGGAGATTGAGCAACTGCGTGATGAACTGCACCGGAAGGATCAAGTGGTGAATCAGGTCCAGGCAGTGGCCACCGACGCGGCCAGCAAAGCGGACGCGGCTCAGGCCCAGACCAGCCAGCAACAGGCGAGCGTGGTGGAACTCAAGAGCGACGTGACCGATCTCAAGACCAATGTCAACAATACGGCGTTGACCCTGCAGGAGACACAGAAGAATGTAAACACGGCGCTGGAAAGCCCGTTGGCGCTGCACTACAAGGGCATCACGATTACTCCCGGCGGCTTTGCGGCGGCAGAATTTGTAAGGCGGTCGCGCGCCCTGGCCGCCGACATCAATACGCCATTCAACTCGGTGACCATGCCCGGAGCAAGCCAGAACTCGCTGTCGGAATTCTTTGGGTCTGGCCGGCAGTCACGGATTTCAGCGTTGGCCGAGGGACGTTTGAAGAGCGCCAAGTTGTCGGGGTATGTGGAAGCTGACTTCCTCTCCGCGGGCGTAACTTCGAACAACAACGAAAGCAACAGCTATACCCTGCGGCAACGGCAGGCATGGGGCCAGGCGGCTATGGATAACGGTTTCACGTTTACAGGCGGCCAGATGTGGAGCCTGGTGACAGAAACCAAGCATGGCATGGATAACCGTACAGAGGCCGTTCCAATGACCATCGACCCGCAGTATACGGTCGGCTTCAGTTGGGCGCGGCAGTATGGACTTCGGGTTTCCAAGAACTTTGGCGACAAAGTGTGGCTTGCGGCGGCCCTAGAGAACGCGCAGGCGACGATTACAAGCCACAATAACGCTGACAATTTTCTCGTAGGTTCCCAGGGCGCCAGTGGTGGTCTTTACAATGCCGGCGCGAGCGCCAGTGCTACCGGCACTGCTGCCAATCTGGCGAACTACTCGTTTAATCCGTCCCCTGACATCATCGTCAAGGCGGCGTTTGAGCCGGGCTTCGGCCATTATGAAGTGTTCGGCATTTACAGTCGCTTCCGCGACCGGGTGTTTCCCTGCGGCGAGGTCGCAACTGCGACCACGTTGTGCGGCGGCAGCACGGTTGCCGGTCCTAACGCCCTCGGAGCCACCGACGTTTCGACTAACGGCGGCGGGGCGGGTGCCAACGTCCGATGGTCGTTTGCCAATAAACGTCTGGATTTCGGGCTTCACGGCTTGACAGGCCGCGGCATCGGCCGATACGGAACTGGCGGCCTGCCCGACGCGGCTGTCTATGTTAACGGGGGGCTCGACCTGATCCGCTCATATCAAGGGTTGGCTACGCTGGAATGGCACGGCAAGAAGCTCGACGTTTACTTGAATGGTGGAGCTGAGTATGCTGGAAGAGCAGCCAGTTACGATCCGATTGAGAACAAGTTTATCGGCTACGGCTCCCCCTTCTTCCCGAACAAGGGTTGCTATTCAGAAACTGCGCCGGTGGTGGGTAGCGGATTTTTTCCTGGCAGCCTTTCGAGTTGCACCTCCGATACGCGAATCCTGATGGAGGGTACGGCTGGCTTCTGGTATCGCTTGTACACCGGTCCGAAGGGCAGGTTCCAGTATGGAGGGCAGTACTCCTACGTGACACGTGACACGTGGTCGGGAACGGGCTTTACACCGGGAATCGGCGTATCGCCGAGTGGAATGGACAACATGGTTTTCACGTCGTTCCGTTACTACCTGCCGTAGTAGACGGCGACGTGGCTAGCGATTCAACCGGCGCATCCCATTGGAGAAGATTGCCACTGGGATGCGCCGGATTTTTCTTGGGTTATTCGCCGAGGGTTATTTCGCAGTAAGAGTTTGAAGTACCACCGGTTGACCGCCGTGATGCGGCTTGCTGCGGCGATCAGTCCGGATGTTTTATACTGACCTAGTGGCTACGTCCCCCCGGTTTGGATCGATTACGGACCCCAGTCAACAGAAAATTGTACGAATCGTAACAGTCTGCGCACATGGCTCGCCTTTCGCTCGACAGTCCTGAGTACTATCTCAACCGCGATACTTCGTGGCTCGCTTTCAACGAGCGCGTGCTCGAGGAGGCCGAGGATGCGGGTAATCCGCTGTTGGAACGGCTGAAGTTCCTGGCCATCTCGGCTAGCAATCTGGATGAGTTTTTCGAGATTCGCGTGGCGGCCATGGTTCAGCAGATCGAGGACGGCTACAACGAGGCTGGGCCTGATGGGTTAAGTCTGACTGACAAGCGCGACATTCTGGCGAGGCTTACGCATAACTTTGTCGATGAACAGTATGAGTGCTGGAATAGGCTGCGACCGGCGATGGCAGAGCACGGGATTCGCGTGCTCGGAATGCATGAATTGGACGCCGAGGCGCGGCGGTTCGTGGACGAGTATTGCGAAAAAGAGCTGGATCCGCTGCTTACACCCGTAACCGTCGATCCGGCGCATCCGTTTCCCCGCGTGATAAATAAAGCGCTGTGCCTGGGGCTGCTGCTGCGCCGGCGGCGGCGTTCGGCGCTCACTTATACGGGAGTGGTTTCCGTACCCCGCAGTTTACCTCGTCTGGTAAGACTTCCGTCGGAGAATACGACGGACTTCATTTTCCTCGCGGACTTGGTGGCGCATCACGCGGCGCATATGTATCACGGATACGACATTGTTGCCGCGGCGCCCTTCCGGGTAACCCGGAACAGCAATCTTTATCTGCAGGAAGAAGAGGCGCGCAATCTTCTGGAATCGGTGCGTACGGAATTGCACAATCGCCGCAAGGGCGATGCGGTGCGTATGGAAATTGAGGCGGATGCCGATCCGGAGATCATTGAGCGGCTCCGAACCGTGTTTGAGCTTGATCCCTGGCAGGTTTTCCCGGTGAACGGTCCGGTAAACCTTTCGCGGCTGTTCAATGTTTACGAGCAGACGGCCCGGCCGGATTTGAAATATCGTCCTTTCGCCCCGCGGGAATTGCGGCTCACGGCGAAATCCCAGAACCTGTTTGAGGAACTGCGGCGGCACGACGTTCTGTTGCACCATCCTTTCGATTCTTACGACGCGGTAATTTCGTTCATTGAATCGGCAGCGGAAGATGAGCACGTGCTGTCGATCAAGCAAACCTTGTATCGCACCAACGAGCATTCCCTGATCGTTCCTTCGCTGATTGATGCGGCCTCGCGGAAGGAAGTGACGGCGGTGGTGGAGTTGAAGGCGCGCTTCGATGAAGCGCATAACATCCGCTGGGCGCGCGACCTGGAAGATGCGGGAGTGCAGGTGTTCCACGGGCTGGTGGGGCTGAAGACTCATTGCAAGCTGTCGCTCCTGGTGCGCCGCGATCCGGATGGTGTTCGGAGCTACGCCCATATTGGAACCGGAAATTACAACGCCACCACGGCGCGAATCTATACCGACCTGAGTTTGTTCACGGCGAATCCTGAGATTACACGGGCAGTGCACGACGTTTTCAGTTTTTTGACTGCATATGCGGAGAATCCCAGCTATGAGCCGCTGCTGGTGGCGCCCCTCGATCTGGCGGAGAAGACGATCGCTCTGATTGATCGCGAGGCCGAGCACGCGCGTCAAGGGCGGCCGGGCCGTATCATCGCGAAGATGAATGCGCTGCTCGATAAGAACGTGATTCAGGCGTTGTATCGAGCTTCCCAGGTGGGAGTGGAAATTGATTTGATTGTGCGCGGCATTTGCGCTTTGCGGCCCGGAGTGCGCGGACTCAGTGACGGCATCAGGGTGCGGAGTATAGTGGGGCGATTTCTGGAACATAGCCGCATTTACTATTTTGGCAATGGGGACGAGGAAGAAATCTACATTGGGAGCGCAGACTGGATGCCGCGGAATCTTTACGAGCGCGTGGAGGTGCTGGTTCCCCTGCGCGACGAATTCATGCGCGAGCGGGTTCGCCGCGAGATTCTCGATTCCTACCTGGCGGACAATCGCAAGGCTCGTATCCTGCTGCGCGACGCGACCTACATTCGGGCGTGGCAGCCGATCCATGGGAAACGGAATCGTAAGCCGCCGACGGGTGCGGCGGCTTTCAGCGCGCAGGATTATTTGATTGGCGTGGCGGAGGGGAAGCCGGCGGACTCGGCGCCGGCGCCGGTCCAGGCCAGGAAGCGCATGGTTTTTGCGGGAAGGGAACGATAATTCGCAATGATTATTTATTTTCTGCGCCACGCCAGCGCCGGGGAACACATGTTGAATCCGAAGAAGGATGAAAAGCGGGCGCTCGATAAGGAAGGCATTGAGCAGTGCGGCTACGTGGGGCGCGCTCTGGCAGCAATCGATGCGCAAGTGGATGTGATTGTTTCCAGCCCGTTGAAGCGCGCCACGCAGACGGCCTCGCTGGTGGGCAACGAGATGGGTTACGAAAGCAAGCTGCAGATCGATCCGGGATTGCGTCCGGCGGCAACCTTCGCGGATTTTCGCCGGTTGCTGGAGAAGTATGCGCAGCAGGAATCGATTATGGTCGTGGGACATAACCCTAACCTCAGCCAGTTCCTGGGCACAGTAATCAGCGAGTCCGGATGTGAAGCTTCGGTAGAGCTAAAGAAGGGAGCGGTGGCGCGAGTTGACATGCGCCGCAGCTCCGGCACGCTGCAGTGGTGCTTGACGCCGAAGGCGCTGCGTACACTTTATACCGCCGCGGTAGAGAGTTCCCGCCCGAAGACTTCGCGAAAATAGGGTGCATCTTTCTCAATCGCCCAAAGTTCCAAATCCACGCCCATCCGTCGGCGAGGGACCAGCGTCAGATGCACTCCGGGCCCTTTCTGGGTCACGCGAACTTTCTGCACAGCGCGGCTGCGGCCCAAATTCAACGCGCGCGCCAGCCGCAGGAGCATGATTGCTTTCTGAACGCCGGGGCGTTCGGCCGGATCCAGCGCCTTCATCGGAGGTTCGTCCAAGGTGGGGCGCGACTTTCCCAGATAGCGTGCGATGGCTGCGATCAACCGGCGCTGCTGCGGCGTGTAGCCGAGGATCTCCGAATTCGAAATAATGTAATAGGTATGGCGGTGATGGCCGTTGCGATTGACGTAGTCTCCAACCTCGTAAAGCATGGCCGCTGCGGAGAGCCACTCGCGGAATTCGGGTGCCAGGCCATGCACGGAGCGGAGCGCGGAGAAGAGAAACATCGCGGAGTCGCGCACATCGAGAGCGTGCTTCATATCCACGCCATAATGTGCTACGGCCTTGGTAATGGATTCCCAGCGCTCGGATTCGATCTGTCTTCCCGAGCGCGTGCTGCGGTCATGTTCGGCAGCCATCTGCGCCAATAGACCGTCGCGTAGTCCTAACGGCGAATAGCGAAAACCTTTTAGATGGAGGCGATCGAGCAATTCGTGATAGACCATGGCGCCGGCAACGACGATTTCCGCACGCCGCAGACCGATGCCTTCAATTTTTCTCCGTTCGTCTACGGGCAAGCGAGCCAGGCGCTTGGCGAGCCGCGTCATTTCCGCCCGGGAGACGATGGTGCGCTGGCGGGTACCGTTTTTGCGAAGATTGCTGGCGGCGGTGGCAAGCGCGGCGGCGGTTCCGGAGGTGGCGATTACGTTCTTAACTTTACCGGCGATCACGCGCGATGCGACGCGGTTGACTTCGCGGGTGATGAATCCTTGCAGCCGTTTGAGTTCGCCTTTGCGCGGTGGATCATGGCGGAGGAATTCGTCGGTGAGTCGGACCGCGCCCAGGGGAAGACTGACGGTTTCACGAATTTGACCGCGGGCGGAGACGGTCAGTTCGCAGCTTCCTCCGCCCAGATCCATCATCAAAGTCGTCGAATTGTCGACGCGCAGGTTGGAGACGAGGCCCAGGTGAATCAGGCGAGCTTCTTCCAGGCCGGAAATGATTTCGACCGTCCAGCCGGTCGCCGAGCGCACCCACTCGATAAATGCTTGCGAGTTGCGGGCGTCGCGCAGGGCGCTGGTGGCGACCACTCGGACCGGGTCGGTGACTACCTGTTGGGTTGCGCGATGAAAGCGGCGCAGGACTTTGACGGTTTCCGCCATCGACTCGGGAGTGAGAAAGCCGGAGCGAAAGACGCCCTCTCCCAGACGGGTGACCTCGCGGTCTTCGTGGACAGGGCGAAGATGTCCGCGTGTGAGGCGCGCGATCTTAAGCCGAACGGAATTGGAACCGATATCAACCGCGGCAAAGGTCGGCATGAGGCAAGGCCAGTTTACATGCCGGATGGGACTGCGTCATCACAAGGCGAAGGGTAAAATCTTGAACCCGGAGGATACGGGGTACACAGACGCGCAATGCTCGTTTGTTGCGGATTGCTCTGGAGCCTTCGATGGTGGGGATATTTTATTCGACTGATCAGGCCGCCGTTGCCGTCTTGCGGCTTGCGTCTACTGGCGCCGGAACCGAAGCCATGCCAGCGTGACCGGAGTCGGCTACTGGCTTGCCCCGCATCTGAGAGAGGACCGCAACGGCACGCCGAAATTTTGCTCCAGTTACATTGTGAAGTTCGGCGACCAGGGGCGACTCGCGCACATCTCCGAGATGCTGGCTGGCGGTTTGGGTGAGGATGAGCCAGTCGTGCCAATCCCCTGAGGCGTCCTGTATACGCTTGAGCTGGGCGATGAATTGGTCGGCTTGGGGAGACGGGTTGGCGAACTCTGCCGCGTAACGAGCTCGCTTGCTGAGAATGCGATATTGGTGCAGGACGGTTTCGGTGAGCGGCGCGCCAGCGCGATCAACGCTTTCGAGCATTGCCTTGGCGACCGCCAGTGGATCGCGGCCGGCTTTCAGATCGAAGCGCCCGGCGGCGCGCTTCAGGCGCTTGCGGATTTCTCGCACGGAAGCTTTATCCACCGCTTTACGCAGTTTCTTTTCCTGCTGAGCGCGCAGTTCGATCAGCTGATTCACGAGCTGGGTTTTACGCCGCGGCTCCCGGGGAACCTTCAAACTGCGCAGCGCCGCGGATTGGACATCGAGATCCCGCACCTTCCCGGCACGCTTGCGGATTCGACCCAATAGTTTGAGAAGCTTTTTCTCGTTGCGGTCGAGCTTGGGAGAAAGTTCGCCTAGCAGTATTTGGAGGCGACGCGTGCCCGTGCGGAAACGATGCACACTATCGGGCTGCGGTTTCGAGAAGAGCTTGATCAAGTCCCGTTCAAGCTTCTGAAAAACCGCGCGGACGCGCTTTGGATCGATCGCCATAGATGCTGTGAGTCGGAGAAAACTTACAGGCTTGTCTGCGAAAAGGCAATCCCGAAAAGCTTGGCCATTTTAACATCCTGTTAACAGGATTCTGCTACAGTGAACCGGAATGGCTTTACCCGCCCGACCTCGGCCCCACATGCCTTCTCCGCAACCGATAGAATCCACGAAAGTTAGCGGTCTATCCTCAGCGAGGAGGAGTCCGGCGCATTTTTTTCGGGCGAGCGGCGAAAGCGGCGACCAAGTCTTCAAATTTGCCATGCTGCTGTGCGGTCTGGCGGTGCTGGGAACGCTGGTACTGATCGTCTACGAACTGCTGCTGCGCTCGGGTCCTTCTTGGCACGCTTTCGGATTTAAATTCTTTGCGGGGCGCGACTGGGATCCGGTGAATGAAAAATTTGGGGCGCTGCCGTTCGTTTACGGAACCCTGGTCTCCTCATTCCTGGCTTTGCTCATTGCGGTGCCGCTTTCGATTGGGGTCGCAGTGTTCACCACGGAGATGTGTCCGCCGGCGCTGCGTGGGCCTCTTTCTTTTTTCGTGGAGTTGTTGGCGGCCATTCCGAGCGTGGTCTACGGACTGTGGGCGATCTTTGTGCTGGTGCCGCTCCTCAGCAACTATGTTCAACCTTTTTTGTCCCGCGCGTTAGGCTGGACCGGATTTTTCACGGGCCCGCCGTTCGGGATCAGCATGCTGGCGGCAGGAATCATCCTGGCGATCATGATCGTCCCGATTATCTCTTCGATCACGCGTGAAGTTCTGATGGTAGTACCGCAGCATCAGCGGGAAGCCGCATTGGCGCTGGGCGCTACGCGTTGGGAGATGATCCGCGTGGGAGTGCTGCGCAACGCCCGGGCGGGAATTATGGGCGGCGTCATCCTGGGCTTGGGGCGCGCTCTGGGAGAAACGATGGCGGTTACCATGGTGATTGGAAACCGGCCGGAGATTGCGAAGTCGTTGTTTGCGCCGGGCTACACCATGGCGAGCGTGCTGGCCAATGAGTTCAGCGAAGCCACCGGGGATTTAAATCTTGCGGCGTTAATCGAGATTGGATTAGCACTTTTTCTGGTCACCATCGTGGTGAACGCGCTCGCGCGCTTGCTGGTCTGGACGGTGACTCGCGGCCAGCCTTCGAGGGCCAATGCCTGAGACCAAAAAATCCGCGCACGGTGAGGTTGTTCCCCCGATTTCTTTGCGCCGCCGTTTCACGGACCACTTCATGACTGGAATGGCCGTGTTGACTGTGGTTCTGGTCCTGGTGCCGTTGTTCGCGATCTTCGCCTATCTTCTTTATCGCGGCATTGGATCGATCAACTGGGCGTTCCTCACACAAACTCCAAAACCAGTCGGAGAATCGGG
>DATNKA010000825.1:0-5119 GCA_035603655.1 Candidatus Acidiferrales bacterium
CGCGGCCTTATCTTGGTTGGTCGGCGAATTAACCGAGGCAGTGCCGGTCCGGCGACGGATTTTTCACCGTCCGCGGTAGAAGGTCTGCGCATGTTTCCTTCCATGAAGGTCAAGCCTGGACAGCGGGTGGAGGCCGAACCATAAGCGCACTGCGAGCAACCGACAGGTCCTTCCAGCGGACTGATCGCACTTCTTTCAGTTGTTCCGAGTAGCGCCCAATGTTGAGGAAGCGCTGCTGTCGCACATTGCCACAGGACAAGGGGAATTGCACGCAGGGATAAAACGCCGAAAGCCGAAATGTAGCAAGCAGTGTGGCCCGCGCTGCAAGGCAAGTCCGGGCTTCGGCCCAGCCTCCCCACCCCGCAAAGCATCCGCCATCAATCTGGAATCAGTCGGGAAGAAGAGATGTGGGAATCTGCTGAGCGATGCCGCGAAGCTCCTCGAACAGTATGGTGCTCAGATAACGCTCCCCAAAAGATGGGAGCACGACCACGATCAGCTTTCCCGCATTTTCCTTACGCTGCGCGACTTTCAGAGCAGCCGTCACCGCCGCTCCCGAAGAAATCCCCACGAAGAGGCCTTCCTCAAGCGGCATCCGTCGAGCCATCCGAATCGCCTCATCATTGCTGACCTGAATAATCTCGTCGATGTAATCCGTGCGCAGAATCCGCGGAATGAAACCACCGCCGATCCCCTGAATCTTATGGGGCCCCGGCTTTCCGCCGGAGAGCACCGGACTCTCTGCGGGCTCCACGGCAATCGCCTTGAAGGACGCCTTTCTGGGCTTGATGTATTCGCAGACTCCCGTAAGCGTCCCACCGGTGCCAACGCCAGAGACCAGGAAGTCGACTCGCCCGTCGGTGTCATTCCAAATTTCCGGGCCCGTGGTTTCGAAGTGGATCTTAGGATTCGCCGGATTGTCGAATTGCTGCAGCATGTAGCTATTCGGAGTTTTGGCCAATAGCTCCTCAGCTTTGAGAATCGCCCCCTTCATCCCCCGCGGACCCGGCGTCAGTACGAGTTCCGCGCCAAAAGCCAGCAACAGGACACGCCGCTCGAGACTCATGGTTTCCGGCATCGTGAGAATAAGCTTGTATCCCTTTACCGCGGCAACGAAAGCCAGGCCAATCCCCGTATTACCGCTCGTGGGCTCGATCAGCACCGTCTTCCCCGGCTGAATCTTTCCCGCACGCTCCGCGTCGAGGATCATGCTTGCGCCAATCCGATCCTTCACGCTGCCCACCGGATTCTGACTCTCCAGTTTGGCGACCACCTCAGCCACGCACCCTTCGGTGACCTTATTGAGCCGCACCAGCGGAGTGTGGCCGATCAAATCGGTAATGTCGTTGGCGATTTTCATGCAGTCATCCCCTTCGCGTTCCTTTGCTTCTCTAACCGTGCCGTCTCAAAAGACAGCAAGCCTACTACTCTGCTTGTGCCTCGTGCAAGCCCTTCACGTAAATTCCAGGAAATGGCAGAATTGAGTGGGGGTCGAACGCTTCAAGATATTGATAACAAATAAGTTGCTTTGAAATCAACGGCTGTCCCGATGAAAACCACAGGTTTTAGCACAGGGGAGCGGTTTCGTGGTGGAGGTTCGCTGATTCCCGGTTGCGCTTCAGCCAACGCGCCGTTTTCGTGAGTCCATGCCTGCACGCCCCGCACGTCCCCACCATGTCGTAAGGCTGAACAGGTGATTCTCGGGTTTCCGAATCCATCGTCTTTCCGGCTCCTGCACCGGAATCTGACCTTTCGTTACCTTCGTGTGTGTTATGTCATAGACACCTCGGCAAACCCAGCGTGAAATCAAAGTGTGCGCTCGGCACGACCCGAGGTTGAGCGATGGCTCTGAAGCTCGTGAAACCCGGAAGAATCTCGCTCGCCAACACCACGAATAGCGTCCCACGGTAGTGGATTCCGACCTGTTGCGATGACCACGAACGTCGAAAGTTGTATCAAACCCGGCGAGGATCAATGCTGTTCCCACTCGGCATCGGCGCACCAGATCGTGCGCCGTACTGCGGGGGACGAATTGTCGTCAAATGGGTCCGCGGCTGAGGCCTGGGATTGGCGCTTTGTACCGCTCTATAAGCAATTGTTGTTAGGAATATTGTTCTTAGCCGCATTCCTGATCTCGGACGGGTCCTCGACAGCATCTCAGGGGTGGGAGGGGGCGCCCCCGTGGTATCTGCCGGTAGGGCTGAGCCTGGCCCTGCTTTTGTGTGGAGGAAGGCGTTATTTGCCCGCAGTGTTCATCTCCAGCGTGGTCGCTGCCATAGTGAACTACCACCGGCCGATGCTTTCCTGGTGCGGAATACCTGGCTCCATTGCGATATATCTCGGCTACGTGAGCGGTGCGGCGATATTAAGAGGGCGATGGCGCATTGATTTAAGGCTTGGGACTCTGAACGACGTCGGGCGATACATCGTTATTTCTCTTGGCGCAGCAATCTTCAGTGCAGTAACCGGAATGATGACCCTTCTGGGAGACGGTAGGATTCGCCGATCCGACGCTCTCGGGATAACCATAGAATGGTGGGTCAGTGACGCCCTGGCAATCATCGCCTTCACTCCTTTCTTGCTGGTGCATGTGGCTCCGCTCGTGCGTCGCTGGTTGAGCGCGGGACGCGGGGTTGGTCAACCTGCGGCTCGAACCGCTCGCTTTTCGACAGCTGAGATCCTCGAGCTGACGGCACAATGCGGATTTGTTGTATTCGCGATCTGGTTTGTCTTCGGTTATGCGCCGGCGCTTCCCTATCAACCTCTTTATCTGCTATTCGTCCCGGTCATCTGGGTTGCGGTTCGGCGCGGTTTACCCGGGGCTGTCCTGACAACATTCGCTATCAGTGTCGGGATGATGTTCGCAGCCTGGATCACTCAGGCACATCGAGGGTCGCTTCCCAGACTGCAACTCGCCATGTTGGCGCTAGGACTGACAGGTCTCTGTCTGGGAGCGGTGGTGACCGAGCGAAAGCGGGTCGGGGCGGCCGTTGGCAAGTCTGAAAGACGCTATCGCCTTCTGTTTGAGCGCAACCTGGCGGGCGTCTTTCTCGCCACCCTTGCAGGGCGCGTCCTGGAGTGCAATCAAGCCGCCGCTTTCATGTTTGGTTACGACTCACCGGAGGAAGTCCTGGACCTTCCGGTGGCCAATTTATATAACACGGCCTCCGATTGGGAATCGCTTCTGACAAAACTCAAATCCGAGAAAAGCGTTACCAACCACGAGATGAGGTTTCGACGTAAGAACGGTGATTCCGCCTGGGCGATGTTAAATGTAAGTCTCATCGACGACGACTCAGGCCTCGCCAATCTTGAGGGAACGCTAATCGATATTACCGAGCGCAAGCTTGCTGAAGAACGAATTCAATCCCTCGCCTACTATGATGCTCTGACCGGACTCCCGAATCGGATTCTCCTGCGCGATCGATTGTCAAAGGCACTTTCCACTGCTCGGCGGCAGAATCACAAAGTTGCACTTCTGTTCCTTGATCTCGACCGCTTCAAGATAGTTAACGACTCCCTCGGGCACTCGGTAGGCGATCTCCTTCTGCAAGAAATCGCAGGGCGGCTTAAGAGCGTTGCGCGTGAGCAGGACACAATCGCCCGACTGGGAGGAGATGAATTCCTCATCGTGCTCACAAATATTAAGGATATCCCCGGCGCTGCAGTCGCCGCTGAGCGGTTTATGGATGCGATGACTCCCGCATTCGTCCTTCAAGGGCGCTCCTTTAGCATCAGTTGCAGCCTGGGCATCAGCATTTTCCCGGAGCATGGTGCGGACAGCGAAACCCTGATCAAAAATGCCGATGCTGCCATGTATAGCGCCAAGGAAGGTGGACGGAACAACTTTCAGTTTTTTACCGCGGACATGAACGCTGAGGCTGTGAAGCGATTGACCTTAGAGAACGGCCTGCGGCCGGCACTGGAGAGGAAAGAACTCTTTCTCGTGTATCAACCGCAGATGGATGTTGTCACTGGAAAGATCACCGGGTTGGAGGCACTCCTCCGCTGGCAACATCCGGAATTGGGTCTCGTGCCACCCGATCAGTTCATCGGAATTGCTGAGAACACCGGCATGATCCTGCCAATCGGCGAATGGGTACTCAGGACAGCCTGTTCTCAGGCCCGGAAATGGCAGGATGAAGGTCTTCGGCCAGTGCACGTCGCCGTAAACGTCTCGGCGGTCCAGTTTCGTCAAGAGGGCTTCTGCCAACTCATCAGAAAAGTGCTCCATGAGACCGGCCTGGCTGCACACCATTTAGAACTGGAACTCACAGAAAGCCTTTTGCTAGCTAATGCAGACGTGACGTTCTCAGTTCTTCAGGAATTAAAGGCAATGGGGTTGACACTCGCGATTGACGACTTTGGAACTGGCTATTCCAGCTTCGGCTACTTGAGACAATTCCGGGTCAGCAAGCTTAAAATCGACAGGTCGTTTATTCGAGATGTCGCCCTCAACCCTGATGATGCGGCGATCACAACCGCAATCATCAGCATGGCAAAGAGCCTAAATCTCAAGGTGATTGCCGAAGGGGTCGAAAACGAAGCGCAAATGTCATTCTTGCGGGCACATCAGTGTGACGAGATTCAAGGGTACTATTTTAGCAAGCCTTTGCCGCTCGACGAAGTTGCCGACAAATTACGAGGCAACGCTCCTCACGCGAATTCTGAGGGAATTGTGGGCACGCCGGAGGGGAGTGGCTTAGATACTCAAAGCAACACGGCGATCGTGTTCACATCGCATAGCTGACGTCAAATCTCCCTCTCCCTACTGGTCCGGCATTCTTAAACTGGTGCGTGCAGCGACGAACGACAGTCCTGTTACAGAACTCTGACAATGACAGCTCTGCATCCCTGACAAACTAGGTATCCGGGGTGTGTTCCATCATGGACAAGCTTCCGACGATCATTCAGGTCGGAATCGGCACCCATGTTTTCAGTCGGCGGCTTGCGCAGGCAGCCTCCCGACTCGGAGTGGTCTCTCGAACTGCGCTGTCGACGAGCAGTTCGTCATTCGCTATCCAGAAGACGCCGGCCTCGGGCGAGGGTGTTGGGTGTCCCTTTCTTGATGAGCTGCGCTCCGGCGGCAGCTCCTTTGCCGTATCCTCGCTTACACGCT
>DATNKA010000826.1:0-7469 GCA_035603655.1 Candidatus Acidiferrales bacterium
TCTCTACCGCCACTTCCGTAGTGCTAACTTCAACCGACGTGTTCACTGACGCCGGCGCCAGCGAGAAATCCAATTCGCGATGTTCATCGACTTGCAACCGAACATCCTTCTGCTCCATGGTCTGGAATCCCTGGGACGTCACTCGAATTGTGAACTGCGCTACCGGCAGTAACGGAATCAGATAATGTCCGGAGTCGTCAGTTCTCGCCTCACGGGAAAGACCGGTGTCCTGGGAACTCACCTTCACCGTTGCCCCCGAGACTACAGCGCCGGCTTTGTCGGAAACGGTTCCCGAGAAGCTGCCGGTGGCTTGACCATGCAGGAATGGAACGCCTGAGAACCCAAGCCAACAGAAAACCGCGACGAGCAGCGCCCTCTTATTCAGCATCAAAGCTCCTCTTGGCGGTCCTCACCGAATGACGGAATAGAGTCTCCGTTCCGCAGATGAAAGTTTTGGAGGACTTGGACCGTAGAGAGGCCTTATAAATGGCAACTCCTTACGAAGTCAAGACTTTTCGGTACCCGCAAACGAGCACTCTGTGCCAAATTTCCGAACTGGCACACAAGAATTTCCGCAGCAGAGTCTGGACGCGCTTAGCTCTCGCCCCGGCTAGTCCACTCCGCATCGAAGCGCTGCCGATCATAAAAGGATTTTTGGGTTCCTACCCCCGTCGTTGAGAGTGCCGCATACAAATTAGCCCGCCGCACCGCCTCTCGTTCCGGTACTCCTTCCGCGAGAAACACAGCGAAGCTCCCGATGAATGCGTCACCCGCGCCGGTGCTGTCGATGCTTCTCACCGGAAACGCAGACACGTGTTCGCTTACCTCACGGCCCGCCAGAAGACATCCATTCGATCCCAAGGTAATAATGACGCGGCGAATTCCATCTCGTGTCAGTTTTTCTGCGCATCCCCTCGCGTCGTCGAGACTTCGTACCGCAATTCCTGTGATGGTTTCGGCCTCACTCTCGTTGGGAACGAAATAATCCAGGCCGGTCAGTTCGCGCATGTCTACCGCCTGCCCGGGAGCAGGATTCAGGATGCATCGAATCCCGTTTTTTCGCGCGAACGCTACCGTGTAATAAACAGTCTCCAGAGGAATCTCAAACTGGAGAACGATGCAGTCTGCGGCCTTCAACATCTCGGCAGCTCGATCCACATCCGCTGGTTTCAGCGCGTCGTTCGCTCCCTTGACAACCAGAATGCGGTTTTGTCCGTCCGGATCGACGAAGATCGGGGCAACGCCGCTCGACAAGCCTTCCACCTGTTTGACGTGGCTGGTGTCGATACCCAACCTCTTGAAGTTGTCGATTGTGGCTGGACCAAAAAGATCGCTTCCCACGCGCGCGACCATGAATACATCCGCGCCGCACAGACGCGCAGCGACCGCCTGATTCGCGCCCTTGCCCCCGAATCCAAGATCGAATCTCTGACCGAAGATGGTCTCTCCCGGCTTCGGAAACCGGTCTGCAAACGTTGTCAGATCGATGTTGGCACTGCCAACCACCGCAACTCTTGGACGAGCGGCCATAATTTATTGAGAGAGTGCTAGCGAGCGCCGAGTTTATTTGGGGCGCTTGATTGTGTCAATCGCCATCGCGACTGGCAGATCACTCACCGTAAGGAACCCAGATATTTTTCACTTGGGTGGCGTGTTGCAAGAACCACCGGCCTTCCCCTTGCTTCGCGTCAAACCAGTCAATGGCGCGGCCTTCGTTGGTGAATACCTGTTTCAAGTTTCCCACTGAAAATGACTTCGCCGCCTCGGCGTTGGATTCGTCCGAAAAACACCAGACTGCATCCACGTCAGCGTGTTCGGCGATGGTCTTGAGAAGTTGTGATGCATATCCAGTGACCAGGTTCACGGCGCCGTCAGGCAGGTCACTGGTGTCGAAGACCTGATACAGATCTCCCACAATGAGCGGATAGAGTTCCGAGGGGACGACGATGGCCGTATTGCCCGCCGCCAACACTGGCAGGACGACAGACAACAAACCTAAAAGCGGTGCATCGTTAGGACAAATGATTCCGACCGTGCCGATCGGCTCATTCATTGCGATGGCGATGGTTCGCGATGGCGGATTGTGCACTGCGCCGTCGAACTTGTCAGCCCACGCCGCATAGGAGAAAATCCGCTCGATACTGGCCGCGACTTCCTTGACCGCCTGTGCCTCGCCGACGATAGCTGCCAACCGGCGAGAGATTTCTTCCTGACGCAGCGAGAGATTTTCCGCCATGTAATAAAGAACCTGGGCGCGGTTGTGGGCCGTAGTCTTAGCCCAAGTCGTTGCTTTGCGCGCGGCCTCTACCGCGTTCCGAATATCCTTTCGATTTCCGAGTGGCGCCTCCCCCAGCAGCTCCCCGCGCTGGCCTCGCACTTCAAAGCTGTAGCCTGAATCGGGTCTCGCCTGCTTGCCGCCGATGTAGAGCTTCACCGTGCGGTCTATGGTCCCATCCGCCGGTTGTCCATCCCTTGAGGCCTCGGGTTTGCGCTCTGAAGCGGAAAGCTGAGGAGCACTCTTGAACCAGGATGGCTCAAGATATTCAAGCAACCCCTCGCGTCCGCCCTCGCGTCCGTAGCCACTCTCGCGGTAGCCGCCGAACCCGCACGCAGCGTCGAACATATTGGTGCAATTCACCCAGACCACGCCGGCCTTGATCTGCGCCGCCACTGCGAGAGACACGTTGATACTCTCGCTCCACACACAGGCCGCCAGGCCATAGACGGTGTTGTTGGCCAGTTCCACCGCCTCGGCGGGGGTTCGAAATGTCATCGCAGCCAGTACGGGTCCGAAAATTTCTTGCTGCGCAACCGCTGAAGTCGGATGCACATTGCTCAGCAAAGTGGGGGGGAAGTAGAGCCCACGGGCCGGCATCTCGATCTGCGGTTGCCAACAGGTTGCGCCTTCGGCTACTCCCTGATCCACGAGACGACGAATGCGTTCGAGTTGCACCGGAGCGACGATGGCGCCAATATCGATCGCTTTGTCCAGGGGCGAACCGACGCGGAGCGTGCTCATGCGGCTCCGAATTTTTTCCATGAGCGCCTCCGCGATGCTTTCCTGCATCAGCAGACGCGAACCCGCACAGCAAACTTGTCCTTGATTGAGCCAGATTCCATCGACCAATCCTTCGACCGCACTGTCGAGATCAGCGTCCTCAAAGACAACAAAAGGTGATTTGCCGCCAAGTTCCAGCGAGAGCCGTTTGTGACTCCGGGCAGTTGCACTGCGAATCGCGCGCCCAACCTCGGTGGATCCAGTGAATGCAATTTTGTCGACGGCGGGATGCTTTACCAGCGCCTCGCCGGTGGACCCATCGCCGGTGACGATGTTGACCACCCCGTTCGGCAGGCCGATCTCCTGGCAAATCTCGGCAAACGCCAGCGCGGTTAGCGGAGTGAACTCCGCCGGCTTCAGCACCGCCGTGTTTCCGGTAGCAATGGCCGGCGCAATTTTCCACGCCAGCATGAGCAATGGAAAATTCCACGGGATGATCTGTCCGACGACTCCGCAGGCTGAGTAGTTCGGGAACTCCGTATCCAGCAGCTGTGCCCAGCCGGCGTGATGGTAGAAGTGACGGACGACGAGCGGGATATCGAGGTCGCGGCTCTCGCGAATCGGCTTGCCGTTATCGATGGTTTCAAGTACGGCGAGCCGTCTCGAATGTCTCTGAATGGCACGGGCCATGGCGTACAAATAACGGGCCCGGGCATGCGGCGTAAGAGACTGCCACTCCGGAAATGCCTTTCGCGCTGCCTCGACCGCGGCATCAATATCCGCAGCCGATCCCTGCGCCACCGTCGCGATTTTTTCTCCAGTAGACGGATCGGTCGAGTCGAAGAATCCGCCTTCGATTGGTTGGCGCCACGCACCGCCAATGAAGTGACCGAACTGGCGTTGATGCCGGTCGAGCCACAGCAGTGCATCCTTCGGATCTTCCGGCGCCGGACCATATTCCAGGGTGAGGAATTTCTCGGCTATGCTCATTTGAAGTTTTTCGCTTTCTTCCTCGTCCGGCTTCTATGCAATCGGATGCCGGTATTCTGCGGAGTACCGCCCGGTGGCGTAGTGTTCCAGCTGCCGCTCAATGTCATTCAACAGTCCGCTTGCCCCGAAACGAAAGAGTTCGGCTTTCATCCAAGGTGTTCCCAGTTCTTCTTTCATGAGGGCCAGCCATTGCGTCGATTGCTGAGCCGTACGAATCCCACCAGCCGGTTTGAAACCCACCGCCATCCCCGTTTCCTGCGCATACTCGCGAATAGCTCTGGTCATCACGAAGCCAACCGGAAGTGTGGCGTTAATGGATTCCTTGCCGGTTGAGGTCTTGATGAAGTCCGCTCCTGCCATCATCGCGACGAAGCTGGCGCGCGCGACGTTGCGCAGCGTGAGTAGGTCGCCCGTGCCTAGGATCGCTTTCATGTGGCAGTGTCCCGCAGCTCGCCTGAATTGGGCAACTTCGTCGTATAGTTCTTGCCATTTCCCGCCGAACACATGCGCCCGCGTGATTACAATGTCGATTTCATCAGCGCCGGCCTCAACTGAGCGGCGAATTTCCGCCGCACGTTCCTGCATTGGCGATAGTCCGGCCGGGAATCCGGTCGAGACCGCGGCCACTCGAACGCCGCTGCCCTCAAGCGCCCTGACCGCAGTTTCAACGAAGCGGTGGTAAACGCAGACAGCGGCCACCTTGATCCCAAGCTCCTCGATTTGCAGCTGCTTTGCCAATTGGTGTTGAATTGGCTGCCGTGCTTTGGCACAAAGCCGGCGCACGCGTTCGTCCGTGTCGTCGCCGGAAAGTGTCGTCAGGTCCATGCAGGAGATAGCGCGCAGAAGCCACGCGGCCTGCCATTCTTTTTTCACCGTTCGCCGGGCAACATGGGTTTGCGCGCGGCGCTCCACCGCGCTGGTGTTCACGCGCACCTGCTTGACCCAATCAAGATTCAGCGGAATGCCGCGATTTGACAGCAAGGGATGGCCAGAGAGCGTAGCGATGGGTGCCTGGGAATCCTGCACAACTTTGCCAGCTGTCCCGTCATGAGCGCGGTCAGCAACCCCGAAATGCTTCGTGTGATCCTCTGACATCATCTTGCCTCGCACCGTAGATTGTACGGCAGAAGCTCAGCCCGCCGCAGTTTTCTGCTATAGTTTCGTTCCTCGGAGGTCCAATTCCCATGCCTCGAATTGTGCGCTGTGCCTTGATTCAAGCCAGCAATGCGCTCAGCACAGAGCGTCCGCTCGCCCAGATCCGAAAAGCGATGATCGACAAGCATCTGAAGTTGATCCAGCAGGCGGCGCGAAAGAAAACGCAGATCTTGTGCCTGCAGGAGCTTTTTTACGGTCCTTATTTTTGTGCGGAGCAAAACGCTCGCTGGTATGAACTCACCGAGCGAGTGCCGGACGGTCCCACTGTGCGCATGATGCAAAAGATCGCCGCCAAACATCGCATGGTGATTGTGGTTCCCGTATACGAAGAGCAGATGCCTGGAGTGTATTTCAATACTGCCGCCGTGATCGATGCCGACGGCCGCTATCTTGGGAAATATCGCAAGCACCACATTCCGCACTGCCATCCCGGATTCTGGGAGAAGTTCTATTTCACCCCAGGCGATCTTGGATATCCAGTCTTCCAGACCAAATATGCGCGGGTCGGAGTTTACATTTGCTACGATCGTCATTTTCCCGAGGGCGCCCGCATTCTGGGATTGAATGGAGCCGAAATCGTATTCAATCCTTCTGCAACCGTAGCAGGTCTCTCGGAATATCTGTGGGAACTCGAACAACCCGCCCACGCGGTAGCCAATGGTTATTTTGTGGGCGCCATCAACCGCGTGGGCGTCGAAAAGCCATGGAGCATTGGCGAGTTCTACGGCAAGAGCTACTTCTGCAATCCGCGCGGCAAAATTATCGCCCAAGCCAGCCGGGATAAAGACGAAGTAGTGGTTGCCGACCTTGACTTGGACATGATCGCGGAAGTTCGTAAAGTCTGGCAGTTCTTTCGTGATCGTCGGCCGGAAAGCTATGGACCGATCACCGCGCAGACCGGAGAAGCCGCGGCAGCGGACTGAAGCGAGCATTCCGCAGATTTGTCGACTATTTGTGAATACTGAAACTGATGACCAGGCCAGAGTCTTCCCCTACCAGATCCCGGATTGAATCCAGCCCTCTCTACAACCCTGACCTCGCGCCCGCTTCGGCTGACCGCCGGCACTGGGGAACGTATAACTTCGCGGCCCTGTGGATTTCGATGTCGGTGAATATCCTCACCTACATGCTGGCGGCCAGCTTGATTCAGGGTGGAATGAATTGGAAACAGGCGGTGATGACAATTTTTCTCGGCAACGTGATCGTGCTGGCGCCGATGCTGTTAAATTCGCATCCCGGCGCCAAGTACGGAGTGCCGTTCCCGGTTTTGGCTCGTGCATCGTTTGGAGTACTCGGAGCGAACGTGGCCGCGGTCCTGCGCGCGCTGGTCGCCTGCGGATGGTTTGGTATACAGACTTGGATCGGCGGTGAAGCGATCAGCACTTTGTTGGCGACTCTCGCGCCGTCATGGAAAAACCTCCCCTACGCCACCGCCGTCTGCTTTCTCCTTTTCTGGCTGATCAACCTCGCCGTTATTCTGATGGGGATCGAATACATTCGGATCCTGCAGGGGATCAGTGCACCGGTATTGTTAGCCGTGGGATTGCTGCTACTAGGTTGGGCCTATCATGGTGCCGGGGGGTTCGGTCCGATGCTGGCCGCGCCATCACGATTTACCAGCACAAAAGATTTCCTGAAATTTCTGATTCCCGCTCTGAATGGCACCGTGGGCTTCTGGGCGACGGTCTCTTTGAATATTCCCGACTTCACCCGCTTCGCGCGGAACCAGCGTGAACAGATCGTTGGCCAGGCGCTGGCATTGCCGACGACGATGACCCTCTATGCTTTTATCGGCATCGCCGTGACCTCGGCCACCGTCGTGATTTATGGAACGGCCATCTCGGATCCGGTCCAATTGCTCAGTCGCTTTCACTCTCCTGTGGCGGTAGTGATCTCGCTCATCGCGATTCTCCTGGCGACACTAAACGTCAACATCGGAGCCAACGTCGTATCGCCGGCCAATGACTTCTCCAATCTGTGGCCCCGGAAAATAAGCTTCCGCACCGGCGGCGTGATCACCTGCCTGATGGGTATCGCGCTGATGCCGTGGAAACTGCTCGCCGATTACAACACGTTCATCCTCGGCTGGCTCGGTGGCTATGCCGCTTTTCTGGGACCAGTCGCCGGTATCATGATCTGCGATTATTTCCTGATTCGTAAATGTCTTCTGCAACTGGACGACTTATATCTTCGCGGAGGAATCTACGAGTATTCCAAAGGATTCAACTGGCGCGCTGTGGCCGCGCTTGCGCTGGGAGCGGGAACCGCACTGGTGGGTCTGGCGGTCCCGTCCGTGCGGGTCTTGTATGACTACTCATGGTTCGTC
>DATNKA010000827.1:0-6694 GCA_035603655.1 Candidatus Acidiferrales bacterium
GAGGTGCTGGACAGCAACCTTCATATTCAGGCCGTGGGGGCAGGCGGCACGTCAGGCGCCATTACCCCCGGTTGGAGTACCACTGCTGGTGGCCCCACGACCGACGGCACCGTGAAATGGGTGGATCAGGGAGTGGAGTCCGCCGTTACCCCGGCCGCCTGGGCCGCGAGCTTTTCCTACAGCGCCGGCGCTTTAATCCTCGACAGCAACGGCAACATTGAACTTTGTATCTACGCTTTCGGAACGTCGGGGAGCAGTGTCCCCGCCTGGAACCAGGATCCGGGGAGCGTTACAGTAGATAACAGCGTCGTGGGATGGGAGAACTTGGGCGCGATCGCGACCGCCGCCCTAGCCGCCGCCGGAGGCACGAGCGGCATTATCGTCGACAACACCGTGGCCCCGGGAACTCTGGCCGGGGCTTCTCAGATATACTTCTCCACTCTGGGCAGCCAAGTTTGTGGATCGTCGGGTACGGGAGGGTGCGCGGTGCAGGCGTCGCAGCCGGTATTACAGTAGCGAGGAGCGATCATCATGGCCATGAATCATTCATCCAGCGAAGAGCCGCGACCTGCGGCCATCGCGAAGAAACCTTACGAGAAGCCGGGCTTCCGCTATGAGCAGGTCTTCGTGACCTCGGCGCTGGGGTGCGGCAAGACCAGCAATGAAGGTTCTTGCCATCTCAACTCGAAGACCTCATGAGGCAGGTTGACGAAACTCCGGCAGAAACTGTCGCCGCCGTAAAGCGCGATCTTGCGGGTGAGGTGTTGCGATCCTTCGGTCCGCTCCGTTTGCTCGCCATCGGCTGGAGCATGCTGCCGGTGGTTTGGCCGGGGGACACGCTGGTGGTGGAGCGTGTAGGCCAAGATGAAGTCCGCATAGGAGACCTCGTGGTGGTCGGGCGGGACGGCAGGCTGTGCGCGCATCGCGTCGTCGGCACGGCCGGGGATGCGGGGAATCCGCAATGGATTACGCAAGGTGATGCGCTGCCCGTGGCCGATCGTCCGGTGGCAGGGAATGAGTTGCTGGGCCGCGTGGTTTATCTGATTCGGGCGGGGAAATTAATTGCAGTGCCGGCGGAGTTGAGCTTCGTCAAAGGTTTGGCGGCAAAGATTGTGCGGCACTCCGTTCCTGCGGCGCGAGCCCTCGTGTATCTGCACCGCATGGTTCGTGTTTCGGGGAAATCGGCTTCGGGGAGATTGGCTGCAGAGGAATCGGTCCTTCCGTGCCAGGGCTAGCCACACAGGTCGAGCGTTACAGCGTGGTGATTTCGATCGGCGGCGTGTCTGTGCGGGTGAACACGACCGATGCGGATTTTCTCGAGCTGCTGCAGGACCGCTATGCCGGGTTCATGAGCGCGGAAGAGCGCGCTGAATTCGATTTCAACGTGGATCTCTCGCCGCTCGCATTCGCCGATCCGGATGCGGATGTGAGCGTGACCTGCCGCTCCGGCCGGTGGTTCATGGAGCGCGGCGATTTCCGCGCCGAGTGGGAGCCGGCCACGGGCACGGGACGGATTTACCAGTCCGCGAATCCGTACTCGATCGACTCCGTGCTGCGCATCGTGCATACTCTGGTGATGGCCCGGCGGGGCGGATTTCTGTTGCACTCCGCCAGCGCCATTCGCAACGGGAAAGCGTTCCTGTTTGCGGGCGTCTCGGGAGCTGGAAAGACGACGATTTCGCGGCTCGCTCCCGCTGACGCCATTCTTCTTACCGATGAGATCTCCTACGTTCGCAAGCTGGACGAGGATTATGTGGCGTTCGGTACTCCTTTTGCCGGGGAGTTGGCGAAGTTGGGCGAGAATGCTTCGGCGCCGGTCGCCGCGCTTTATTTGCTGGCCCAGGGTCCGGCGAACCGCATTGATCCGGTGGCCGCGGCCGATGCCGGGCGCGAGCTTCTGGCCAACATGCTTTTCTTTGCCGCGGATCAGCGGTTGGTGCACTCGGTGTTTCAGGCTGCGTGCGACTTCGTCCATCGCGTGGCGGTTTATAGGCTCACCTTTTTACCGGATGCGCGCGTTTGGGAGATGATTGGCTAGGCGACTGGGTTGGAATGAAAATGACCAACAGGAAACTCTACGTCGCGCGCAGTCCACGAATCGCCGCTCGCAAGCTGGGAGAAGAAATGCTGGTCATGTCAGGCCAGGGTTCGACGCTGTTCACGCTGAATCCGACCGCGACCATTCTGTGGCAGGCCGCCGACGGCGCCACGCCGCTCGATGAAATCGTCGAGCGCCGCATCTGTTCCGAGTTTGAAGTGAAGCCCGAAGAAGCGATGCGGGATGCGGAAGCGTTGGCCGAAGATTTGGCCAAGCATGGCATCCTCCTCATCTCGGAGCAACCGATCCCGAAGCCGGTTTCGTCGGTGCAGGAGTCGCGATGAGCTCCTTGATGCAGGAAATGGGCGACCGGGCGCTGCGACTGGGCGTCCCTCTCAGCGTGCAACTCGACCTTACCTACCGTTGCAACGAGAAGTGCGTGCACTGCTACCTCGATCACGACGACCACGGTGAGATGACCACGGCTGAAATCAAGCATCTGCTCGAGGAGATGGCCGAAGCCGGTGTCTTCATCCTCACGCTGAGCGGCGGCGAGATTTTTCTGCGCAAGGATTTTTTCGAAATTCTCGAGTGTGCGCGAGCGCTTACTTTTTGCATCAAGCTCAAGACCAATGCCGTGTTAATCCGCGAAGCGCAAGCAGCTCGGCTCCGCGATCTTGGCGTGGAGTCGATTCAGGTCAGCATCTATTCGCACCGGCCGGAAGTGCACGACACTATCACCAAAGTGAAAGGTTCGTTGCAGCGCTCGATCAACGCCATTCGCTTTCTCAAATCGCAAGGGCTCAAGGTAGTCGTGGCGAACGTGCTGATGACCGAGAACATGCAGGACTATCACGACGTTCGGGAGCTGGCGGGTGAACTTGGCGCTGCCTACACCCTGGACCCGACAGTCACGCCGATGATGGATGGCGACCGCTCGATCCTGAATTTGAACGCGGGCGAGTCCGCCCTTCATAGCCTGTTCCGGGACGAGACATTCGTGGGCAATGCCGGCGAGTTCTGCGCGCCCCCTCCCCCGCCAGACGCTGACAGCATGGCGTCCTTACCGTGCAGCGCGGGCCACACCGCCTGCTACGTTTCTCCCTACGGTGAGTTTTATCCGTGCGTGCAATTTCCCTTGTCCTGCGGCAACGTGCGCCAGGAGCGCTTTATCGATATCTGGCGCAATTCCGAACAGTTGAAAGAAGTTCGCTCGATCCGTCTGAAAGATCTGTCGGGTTGTTCGCAGTGCGCGCATGGTTCGACCTGCACTCGCTGCCCGGGCCTGGCTTTCATGGAAGGAAACATGCGTGGCCCCTCCACGGCAGACTGTGAGAAATCCTTTGCTCGGACCGGTATCCCCTCGGTGAATTTGTTGGCAAAAAAAGATAAAGCATACCCGCCCCGCTTGGTGCAGATTCAGATTGCCCCGGCCACCGCCGGCAATTGACTTTCGGGCAGGGTCAATCAGCCTGCGCTGGTGGAACGGGGAAATAAAATCCGCTGATACTGGCGTGGTAATCCAATCCACCAAAGCGCCCGCTGGTGCTCATTTTGAAATTTGTGCGCGCGCGGACACGCCCAACCGACTTCAGCCGTAAGGAATGCTCGCCCTCGGCCAGACGGTCATACGGGCCAGTATTTATGCGGGGTCCGCGGGCACTCCCGCAATGACTCCCACAAGGTTCTCGTCAGCTGCGTATTGTCAAGAACCTATGGCAACCCGGCAAACCCCGTAAGTTATTAAAAACAATAGACATCTGCGGATTAAAAGGGCATTGCTCTACCAACTGAGCTACGCGCCCACATTTGCTTCAATCTAGCAGAAACGCCGAGAGTTAGCGGGCTTTCGATGCGCCCCCGGATTCTTGCTCGAAACTGCTGGTGTCAGTTTTGGTGTCAGTTGGTTGATCCATCTGCCACCCCCCTGCCAGCCGTTCGACGGCAGCCAATTTGTGAGCGGGCGCTAGATGTGCGTATCGCATCGTCATCTGGATCGTCTTATGCCCCATCAATTCAGCTACCGTACGAAGATCCACTCCCGCCATCACCAAGCGGCTCCCGAACGTATGCCGCAAGCAGTACCAAGTAAAGAAGCTGATGCCAGCCTCGCGGAGTGCAGGATCAAACCAGTGCTTGTAACCCTTCAGCGGCTCCCCTTGCATATTAAAAAAACTGGGCCCTGCCCACTGGAACGCGCGAACAACTCCTGAAATGCCGCCAACGCGACAGAGTTCAACGGAATGTGCCGCGTGTTCCCGTTCTTGCTCGTCGGTATGGTGATCAGCTTGCGAGCGAGATCAACTCGGCTCCAAATCAAAGCATATTGTGCTGAGACCGCTTAACCCGATCCACCACCCTCTTCTGCGACTCCGGAACGAACTGCATGTGGATGTCCATCGTCGTAGAGGCCGCAAGTGCCGCATCTGTCCTTGCGCATCCTTCACGTCGGCGCCGGCCAGCTTTAGCTTTAGCTAGACGCAGTGAGAAGTGCGCAAAGAACGCCAGTTCACCCATGGCATACCGATCGCTTGGGCTGCTGGCTTGATGAAGCGACTGAGAATGTTGTTGTCGGGGATTGGTTTTCCCATCTGCACCGACTGAAACACCAAGTCGTTGGGTCCATCTGACTTCACGACCCTGCACATTCGCACGGCTGTGCCAGCCTTGACCTCAACCGTCAGGAGTTTCATTCGGTGGATACGTTCAATCCCGCAACGATTTACCCCAATGGTAGCGTTCGATGTGTCGCTTTTCGGCGCGCCCCAGTCACCACGGCAATAGCGCTCGTCGATCGTGATTGAATCTTCATGGATGTCGTCCCACCGCAGTCCGGCGAGTTCACTGATGCGAAGCCCGGTGCAGATGCTACAAAAACCATCAAAGCAATACGGCTCCGGGATTACAGAAGCAAATTGTCGAACTGCTCTGGCGTAATGTGATGGAAATAGAGCGCTGGACGGTAGCAGAATGGAGGCAGCATCTCGCGGCCGGAGAATCGCCCAGCCGTCTGGCCACCCTGCGGCAATACACCCACACCGGAAGGCCGCTCGGGTCGGAGAAATTTGTTGCCGACTTGGAACATTCCACTTTGCGGGCTCTGACTCCGCGAAAGGCAGGACGCCCTAAGAACCACGTACTCGACGCCCAGCAGGATAACTTTACCTTCGCCGCGTAGAATGAAAAATGGGGAATGTCCCGTCTGGTCCCCGGATTTCCCCAAAGAACGCAAGGATGGGGCACTCCCGGTCGCGGTAACTCGATGAAAACAAAGGCGGGCCATCCGCCGCGTGTCTCCGGGTGCATTCAACTCTGCCTGATTTTAGAAATGATTTTTTGATCGACGACCAATTTCGCTTCCTTTTTGCGCTGTATAGAAGTGAGGAAGAAAATCTCGTACCACACGAAATGAGGATACGCCATGAAATGCCGCCGGAATCCGCTATTAATGTTGGCCGCGATCACACTCGCAATGCTTTGTTCTCTCGCCGCGGCACAACAGACAGAGCCGCCATCAGCGCAGCCGTTGGCGACCGGCACGACACCAGTGACCACGGCTGGAGGCACGGCTAACAAACTGGCCAAGTTCGATGCCGCGGCCGACATCACCAGTTCACAGATTGTTGATAACGGGACGAATGTCGGTATCGGCAACGCCGCACCGGCCGCAAAGCTGGACGTGAGCGGCGCGGGAATTATTCGCGGGCTGCTGACCTTGCCCGCGACTGGCACGGCCACGTCGACAGGCGGCACGAATTCGCAGCCGCTCGGTTGGACGGCATCCGCATTTAACAGCGGGACGGCAACTGCCGTGGCACAGAACTTCCGTTGGCAAGCCGAGCCTGCAGGCAATGACAGTGCCGCGCCGTCGGGAACGCTGAATCTGCTCTACGGAGCGGGCTCTGCCACTCCGGCTGAGACCGGATTGAAGATCAGCAGCAAGGGCGTCATCACCTTTGCCTCCGGCCAGACCTTTACAGGTGGGGGCTCCTTCTGCATCGCGGTGAACGGCGGCTTCGGCCCTTCTCTGGGCACGACTTACATCGATCCAGTCTTTACTGTGCCAGCGGAGAACAAGTGCACGACGTGGTCGGGCTACACGAAAACCGCTTCCACCGTCATCTTAATTTCGAACGGCGCCGCATGTCTTTCGAGCACTGGCAAGACGCTGTCGGTCAGCGTTTCAAGCGCTGACCCGGAGTTCTTCGGTAACTCTCCGCAATCGGATTACATTCAGTTGACCCGGGCGGGCTCATCGGGAACGTTCACCGGTGGCAACGACCAGGGACCAACATTTGGTGGGAGCGCAGACCAGATAACCTGCACGTCCAGTCTGTTGTCACTCCCTGACACCCACGACTAACCGGCCATGCCGAGCTTATCAGCCGGTCCCGCATCCTTTCGCGTTTGCTGCGAAAGGGTGGGCGGCACGGACGCGGATTTTCAAACCCAAGCGCTAGACGTGTAGGTTCGAGCTTCCCGCCCTCCGGCAAGCTCAGGGCAGTCTCTTGCCAAGAACGCGAGAGTGGGACAGCCTCAGTCTGGTTGACTAGACGAAAATGAAGGGGGGCCACCTGTGATCTATCAAGAGGTTGTACCTCGGGGAGCCGCGCGGCTGATAGGCGGAGCGTAGTCGAGGCTACCATGGGACGGTGG
>DATNKA010000828.1:0-3333 GCA_035603655.1 Candidatus Acidiferrales bacterium
TGCCAGCTTCATAATTGTGGCGCAGCTGGATTCTCGATGGCGCTCCGCCAAGTCTCGATTTCCTAATCGTCCGTACAGTTCAGCAGCTGTACCGTGCACACGCCAATGGGCGAGCGGAACTTCGAAACCGTCCATCGCTTCCAAGGCCTTGGTTGTAAGATCTTGGGCGCGAGCGAACTCCTGGTTCGCGATGGCAATTCGGGCATTGGTTTCATAAGCTAGCGCTCTGAACGTGCGTTCCTCAGAGGCCAGCGTGACTGTGAGAAACTCCTCTGCTTCTACCCTTGCCTTCTCCAATTCTCCCTTGGATAAAAAAGCCTCCGCTAGCCACCATTGGAGGGGCATGCGTGAGAACCAGTCGGTTATCATCGGATGCCGATCCATCTCATTCCGGCACGTCAGCAAGTGGTCTAGAGCCCGCTCATGGTTTCCTAGACTTGCTTCAACCGCGCCAGACCAAATCAGGCAGAAGCGATGTACATGTGGAATAGAGGTCACAACAGGAAGTACTGACTCAAGAGTCTTCCGAGCTGCGTTGAAGTCCATAGCATGGATCTGTAGTACCACCCGCTCCAGGCCCGATATCATCGCACTCTGCCGATCGCCATTCTTCTCAACCATCTTGACGCGCCGTTCGATCTTTCGAAGCACCTCGCCCCACTCTCCGAGGAATAGAAAACACAAGCCCAGTAGATGTTCATACGCTTGGTATTTCCAACTTAGGTAGGGGTTCTCCCCATCGCCCTCCAGCAAAATTGCAAAGCCTTCTTCCGCGTTCCGGCTCGCTTCGCGGTATTCGGAAAAAAAAGCGAGTATGTAGCCGATCGCGAGCTGAGCTTCCGCCAGGAGGCGGCGATCACCAGCTTCACGAAGTTTTGCTGCCAGGTTGCGACACTCTTCCAATTCTGCCGGATCGAACTTGCCGGCACCGGCGCGGCGACCGAGAAATAGAGCGCGCATCGATACCCGGTTAAGGGTATCTCCCTCTCTGGATCGCGAGAGTACTTCCTGCGCACGATCTAAGGCTCGTATGTACCGATCAGCGCCGGCGAAGTTCGCTAAGGGCATTGCCATTTCCAGCAGGGCCCGCACTTCAACATCCGCCAGACCATACTGCCCCGCCCGGTCAGCCAGAACTTCGTAAGTTGGCACAGCGCGTGGGTCGAATGAGCTTGAGTAGATCGTAGCCAGCCGCTGCAGGACCTCAACCTCGGTCTCCGCGCGCTCCTTCTCCGGTATTCGATTCACCAACTCCAAGGCATGCTCGAGAATGTCGACAGCTTGTCGGGGTTCAAATCGCCGCCCAGCTGTGTCCGCCTCTGACAGGAGGTACCTTACGGCACGTGGCCAGTCTCCACCCTCTTCAAAGTGATACGCGAGCTCCGGTCCCACGTCTGCCTCACGCATAGCATGCAGGGCCTCGACGTTTTCAGCCATGCTTTGGTGCAGTTTCCTCCGTCTTACGGGCCCGAGTCGCCGATAGAACACTTGGCGGTACAGCACATGCACAAATTCGTAGCAGGGGGACGTACCGTTCCGGTAATTCTTGAAACCAGCCGGGCGGATAATCTGATGGCGCCTCGCGAGTCCCTCGAGCAATTCTTCAATGGTGTCCGGCTCGATGTTAGCCACCGCGGCACCAATCGTGACCGACAATGGAAATTTCCTGAGGACGCTCGCGACCTCAAGGACGCGCTGCTCTTCGAAGCTCAGCCGCTCGATCTGGAGCTCAATCATTTGCCGTAAACTCTCTGGCGCCTCCAAGCCAATCTGTTCCAGTGGCACCTTGATTTGCCAGGCTCCGTTCTCGATCGCGATTAGTCCTCGGTCTCGCATGTGGTCCAAAGCAGCCACCATGAACAGTGGATTGCCTTCGGTATGACGATGGATCAGTCCAGCTAAGCCTTCTGCCACCGCCCTTCCTGTCGGCTCCATCGCTAGATATTCGGCAACCTCGGTCTCCCTCAGCGGTTCCAATGCGATCTCCCTACACAAGTGATGCACGAGCAGGTCCTGCTTGACCGCTTTCAACGGATGCTGGGCAAGCGTCACGTCCACCGGGCGATACGTGCCAATCACCATCAACTTGCCAGGGGCGCGGCGGCGCGCCACGGCCGAGATGAGATCCACTGTAGAGCGATCCACCCAGTGCAGATCTTCGAGCACCAGCAGCAACGGGTTTTCAGAAGCGATCGTGTCCAGCGCCTCACCGATTTCGCGTAACATCCGTTCTCGCGTGGCGCCCAGAATCTCCCGTTGCAGCATTTCGCGTTGTGCGCTCTTTATGAGAGCAGGAAACTGCACCAGCCAAGTTGGTGCTTGAGTGGACAACGTTTGTACCACTGTGTCTCCGCCAGGGGCGGCGCACAGTTCGCTCAGAATTTCCAAAATTGGATAGTAAGCTTCTTTGCCTCCATACCCTTCGACACACTGACCACGTGCAATGCGTATGGCGGGAAAATCGGCCGCAACCCGCTGTATAAACTCATCGACCAGCGAGGTTTTGCCGATGCCGGGTTCGCCTGTGATAAATACAACCTGGTGCTGACTCGCTAACGTCGCACGTAAGCAGTTACGCAGTTCACCCAATTGTGTATTTCGGCCAATCAGTTTCCGAGGGTGCAACTCGACCGCAAGTTCCCTTGGCGCAGGCGCGTCCCGCACGGGAGCAATGAACTGGTATCCCCGCTTCGGCAGTGTCTCAATGAACTGAGGGTCCTTTGCCCTATCGCCTAGCGCGACACGAACGTCGAGGATGTGACTCTTCAGAACCTCCGGCTGGACGAAAGTATCCGGCCATAAGGCATTGAGCAATTCATCTTGCGTAACCAGCCTGGCGGCATGCTCCACCAAATACCGCAGGACAGCGAACGCCTTGGGCGTTAGCCGGACACGTTCTTCAATCCCGGCATCTGTACGCCACAGACACTGGTTCGATGTGTCTAGCCGGAACGGAGGGAACTCCTTCATGGTTATCCCGCTCTCCCGTGGTCGTCACCCTTCACCCTCGTATGATACAGACAGCAGGGAGACGTTTATCGCCACGAACCCTGACGACAACGGACTCCTCTGAAGCCCCTTTTTCCGGCGATCGAATCCTGTGCTCCGGACATGTGTCGGCACGTCCTTAGCCCTCTCCGCGGTAGCCCTCTTGCCGCTCAAGGCACACAACGCCACCACGGCTCACCTGCGAGACTATCCGACGTCTGAGCCGTCCGCTATACACTCCTGTACGAAGGCAAGGAACTCATCAAGTGAGCGAAATTTGAGTTCGCGGCCTGTGTCGACTTCCTCGACGTGGCCTTGGAATTTGCCTTTGGCAGGATTGGTGTC
>DATNKA010000829.1:0-3457 GCA_035603655.1 Candidatus Acidiferrales bacterium
CGAATACTGAATCAGTCACCGGATCGCCATATAGGGTGCCGGGCATGCGGTGCATGGGTTCATTCGGTAGGCTGTAGACGGAAGCCGCGGGTGGGTCACAGGATGGAGAATTCAACCTGGAGGCGCGGCGAATAGCCGCGATGGGGATCGAGCGTGCCGCGGGATAGGCCTTGGAAGTTATGGTGACGTCGGGCTTGGTGAGAGATACGACTTCATCGTTGGAAAGCATGAAGCTGATACTGACAATCCTATGACTGTGATGGAGCCGCTCTACCGATCCCCAGAATACGACGGCGGTGGCAGGAGTGAGGTGAGCCGTTAGTCGCACTTCGGTGGTCGGCGAGCAGCCGCCGGATTCGGACTTGTCGCCCTGGCCTTTCACGTCGTATTCGTGAGTGATCATGGGAACGCAGGCGGTCAGGCCAAGCGCCAAGATGAGGGTTGCAGTCCAGGGAGCCCGGTTTGGACACTTCACGGGGCTGGATTTCGGGTGAGATCCTGTATTCGCGCCGCCGTTCGCTGTACGCCGGGTCATCGGGTATCCGTACCTTGAGTTTTCATTTCCGGGTTGGGGGCCAGTTTACCTAGAGGGGAGGGCGCGAAGCCACTTTAGAGTCTTTAAAGATTGGTTTCCCGAGCAAAACAGAGAGTCGCGTCACCGAAGCCGTGGTGCGACAGTGGCAGATTGGGGTTTGGCGTGTCAGTGGAAGACCTGGGGTGCATCGTGAATCGGAGAGCCGGCGCAGGGCCCATGGGTAGCAGCCATTTATCCGACGATCCGTGGCCGGTCGCCGCGAAGAATCTGCTGACGGAGCGTGAGCAGTCGCTTTACTTAAGCCTGTTGAGCTTGTATCCCAATCACAAGATCTTCGTCCAAGTTGCTTTATCGCAGCTTATTGACGTTCCCGAGAATCACCCGGAACGACAATCCATCCGTAACAGGTTCTCGCAATTGGTCGCGGACTTTGTTTTGTGTCGCGCGGATTTGAGCGTGGTTGCCGTCATCGAACTGGATGATCGGAGTCACTTGCGAGCCGATCGTCAGGCTGCCGATGCGCGGAAGAACAAAACTCTGGCGGATGCGGGGATCCGACTAGTTCGAATTCCGGCGGGGCGGTTGCCGTCAGAGGATTTTCTGCGGGCACTCGTTGATGCAGATGGAAGAGGACACCATAGTTCCGAAGAAACACCTGAGTTGAGCTTGGTGGAAGATACGTATGCGCCTGAAAAAGACGAATCCGCGGACGACTCAAGCACTGTATCGCGGGAGTTGAAACGAGTTGTGCTGAAAGCTGTGCTCGTAGTCGCGATCACGCTGGCCGGTTGGTTATTCTTCAGCCAAGTCTTACAGGACGCTTTCAAGCTGGCATTTCAGCCATTGGCCACGGCGCCGGCACGGCGCACTTCGTCGACTCGACAACCATCGTTCTCGGTGATCTCACCGCAGATTCCGACGACACCCATCGTCTCTCAGCCCAGTGCAGAAGAATTAGCGCTACGGAAGCAGCAAACGCTACAGGCCGCGAATGCGCTGCAGAAGAAAAAGGATCAGGCGTGGGCGGCTTTCTACTCGGCGCCGGCGTCATGTGAACACCCGTCTGATTGGACTGCACAGGTCGAGTGTGGCAATCAGTACATGCGGGCGAAGAAGGTGTTTGAACAGCGCTGGATGGCGGAGCATCCATAGTTGGCGGGGTGGGTGCCAAGTTCTTCGAGGCGCGACATTACACATTGGGCGAAATCGCTCCGTAATTTAACATAATATACATTATGCGAAGTGCGTATGTAGCAGCCAAGTTCAAATGTCCGGTTCTGGCTAGATTCAAATGTCCGCTTTCCCGTTTGTCATCGGTCTCCGTTCCATCGCTCACTTAATTAAATTGACACCGCATTTGTGTCGCCTCGCGGCCGCCGCGAGGCCTCGATCTGCTGTGAGCAATGTGAGAGTCTCGGCGGCGGCTGCCGACAAATGGAGTGCGTCCAACGTGTGCAATTTGATGTCCACGGAGGTAATCAATTGGCGCGCCTTGAGGTAGTGTTCAGCTGTCAACACCATGCGCCGATAAAATCCCTCAGCGACGTGCGTCGCAAAAAGATCAAGAATTTCCTTTGCCTGACGTTGGTTAAATTCCTTCAGTCTTCGCTTCTTGGAAATCAGGGAGCAGAATTCAACCTCGCTTAGAATACTGATGACGGGCGCCTCGATACGGCGGAGTGCATCTTCGGCCGCTGCACTCAATAATTCAGGGCAATAGTAAGCTCCCAAAACGCTGGTATCTATATAAGCGCTCTCATTGGGCATCGCGTTCCTCACGCAATAATTGCACAGAAGAAGTTCCGAGCTGGCCCAGTCCTCGACGGAACTCTGCAAGGGGTGGTAGCGGCTTCAGCGTTTTCGGTGCGGATACGAGTTGTGCCACGGCTTTGCCTTGGCGTGTGATGACAATCTCCTCACCCGCCTCCACTCGATCAATAAGGTCCGGCAGCTGTTGGCGCGCTTGCTTGATTCCGACCTGCTTCATGATACAACTCCATTGTGTACACCGATAGTGTACACTCCACGAGATTCCTGTCAATCAGCCCTATTTTCTTGACTATCTCGCAGCCTGGTGCGCAACGTAGTTGACCCACCGTAGATGCCAAGACTGCGAAGGGAATACACACAACACACAGGCAGGCCCGGCCTCATGGATAAGGTGTTTTGGGAGCAGCCGGTGCAAGATACAAAACGGAACTTACTACTTCAGGGAGAATCCAGGATGGCCGGTCGCACAGACGGATTTATCACAGTGTATTTCCGCGGCAATCTTGTCATCCGCCTTACTGCTCTGACTGACGATCCAAATCCAACGGCCATTGCGCTTCTCAAACACATCGAACCACACGAAGCTGCCGCCGACGTCCTGGCCATCCCACGTGGCTGTCGAAGTATTGGTGCCTTCGGCGATGGCCGTTGAGCCATAGACATGAATGAAGAACGGCGGAAAATCCATCGAGGAGACGACAAACTTGGGAGACGCTATCGCATCGAGAAGCTGCTTTTTCGTGCTGCGAACTCCGTGGGTGGGATTAAAGGAATAAAAATCATCCGCCATCACCGCTGACACGGCTTGGATGGTTATTGGGTCCTTAGTGATCTGCATCTGAGCAAAATTCTTTTCAATCGCCGCCAGCGCTTCCTCAGGGGTCTGCGCAGTCGCCGCAATCGCTGCAACGTTGAGAGTCAATCCGAGAATCGCGGCCACACTGTCTGTTGTCACCATGCTGTTCTCCAGATTCCAATTATGGGGTAGCACTACCATCGCCGCCGGTGCCAATGTCGGCGATCCAGCGCCAGCTGCCATCGTTCTGGCGACGCCACACATCCAAGTACTTGCCGTGTGCTGTCACCAGCTTGCCTGTGCCGTCATGTGAAGTTGCGGTGAAATGCCCCCAGGTGAATCCAAGGTCACCGCTG
>DATNKA010000830.1:0-8127 GCA_035603655.1 Candidatus Acidiferrales bacterium
ACAGCTTCGCCGCTACGATTGGTAACAGTTTCTACCACGGGCTTCAGACTAAAGCAGAAAAGCGCTTTGCGAACGGTCTCAACTTCCTGGCCACGTACACCTATTCCAAAACGCGCACCGATGCTTTCGATCTGCTGAATAACGGAAGCAACGGGGCCTACCGTGTGCCGGACGTTCCCGGGCTCGGCATCCACTACGACTACGGTTTGGCTCCGTTCGATATTCGCAACGTCTTTCACCTAAGCGGAGGCTATGAGCTTCCCTTTGGAAAAAATAAACGCTTCTTGAACGACAGCGGCTATGCCAGCAAGGCGTTCGGGGGGTGGAGCATCAACGCTAGCGCCGTTCTGGAAGGCGGCCAGCCCATTACTCTGAATTGTCCCAGCAACACCGTTTCCACGACCACAGGGAGCACGGGTAATTGCTACGACCTCATCGTCTCCGGTCAGGATCCGAAAAGAGGACTCCATATCGATTCGAACGGGAAGCTGAGCTTCTTTGGAAATCCCGCGGCGTTCAGCCAACCTACGCCTTGCACAGCTCTGCCCTGCCCGCTGTCTGCAATCGGCGGTCCTCCGGACCAGATTGCCGGACCACCGTTCAAGAGGCTGGACTTCTCCACGTTCAAGGACATGCGACTGAGCGAGCGATTCATGCTGCAGTTCCGCGCTGAATTCTTTAACATAGTCAACCATCCAAACTTCAACGCACCCAATTTCGGCGGAAACGGTGTTGTGGCGATCTCCGGTTCCGGCAATTTCACCAGTTCTACTTTTGGCGAGATCGGTTCTACACGCGATGCTCCCTACGATCCGCGGCAGATCCAGTTCGCTTTGAAACTGTATTACTAGACTCAAATGAAGCTCTGGGGACCCGCTCCCCAAAGCGATCTACATGGTTACGACCGAGGATTTCCGCGCCGCTGCAGGATGGCAACACCGGGTGTAACATGCGAAGACGGTGAATCCGAATTACTGGTCAATTCATATTTTCTTGATTCTGGGGTGGGTGGCGTTTCCCGCGGTTGGCCAAGAGCGGACCCCGCCGCTGGACCGCGAATTTCAAGCTGCGGTCGCACAATATAATGCGGGCGAGTTCGCCGCCGCTGCCGCAAAGCTCGAGAATCTGGTGCGCGATGTGCCACAGAGCTTCGAAGCGCAGGAACTTCTCGGCCTGGTCTACTCGGCGCAATCGCGGGACGCCGAAGCCAATGAACATCTAGACAGGGCCGTCAGCCTGAGGCCGGATTCGGCGGAGGCCAGAACCAGCCTGGCCGCCAACCAGGTGCGGCTGGGAAAATTCAATCCCGCCCTGAAGCAATTCGAAAAGGCGGTCGAACTCGCGCCACAGAACTTCGACACCAATCACAACCTTGGCGAACTTTACGTCCGCGTGGGGCAACTTCCGAAGGCCATTCAATATCTCGAACACGCCCAGCGAATCGACCCCTCCTCCTATGACAACGGATACGATTTGTCGCTCGCCTACATTCTGACGGGAAAGTTTTCCGACGGGCGGCAATTGATTCACGATCTCCTCAAGCGCAAGGACGCTGGGGAACTGCACAATCTGCTGGGTGAACTGGAAGAGAAAGACGGTCAATTTGTAGCGGCTGAAAATGAATTCGAGGCCGCCGCACACAAGGAGCCGAGCGAAAGCAACCTATTCGACTGGGGGAGTGAACTGCTTCTGCATCGGACGCTAGGGCCCGCAGTCGACGTCTTCCAGAAAGCTAGCGGGCTTTATCCCGCCTCTTCCCGGCTGATGATCGGCTTGGGAGTCGCGCTTTACTCGCGCGGTAATTATGACGAAGCCGTCGCTGCGTTACTAAAAGGTGCAGATCTGAACCCATCCGATGCCCGCTGTTATCTGTTTCTTTCCAAAGCTTACGACAGTTCGCCAAGCCAGGCGGAAGAAGTGACCCGCCGATTCCGGCGATTTGCGGAACTCGATCCTGGCAACGCCAAAGCTCTTTATTATTACGCGATGAGCTTATGGAAGGGCAAGCGAGCGGAAGACCCGGATGTTGATTTCCACCAAATCGAGTCGTTGCTGAAGAAGTCGATTACCATCGACCCCACATTCGCTGAGGCACACCTGCAGATGGGCAACCTCGATTCGGCTCAGAACAAGTACAAGGAGGCGATACCGGAGTACGTGCGGGCGCATGAGCTGAATCCGGACCTTGCTGACGCTTATTATCGCTTGGGGCAAGCCTACGTGCGGACCGGCCAGAAAGAGCTTGCGCAGGAGCAGTTCCACGTTTATCAAGGTATTCGAGAGCGGCACTTGGCTGATCTCGACAAGCAGCGAGCTGAGATACGGCAGTTTGTGTATTCGGCGAAAGACAGCCCGTCGGCCAAGCAGTGAGAGAAAACCGACTCGAGGTCAGAGTCCGAAATCGATGGCGAACCTTTACAAAT
The DNA here is from genome assembly GCA_035603655.1 of Candidatus Acidiferrales bacterium. Classification (GTDB taxonomy): domain Bacteria; phylum Acidobacteriota; class Terriglobia; order Terriglobales; family Acidobacteriaceae; genus Sulfotelmatobacter. The sequence goes on from DATNKA010000830.1 coordinate 2,424, forward strand.
GTCCAGCAGCACCCAACCTCACGCGCAGGTTCGCCTCGAGCCGTCGTGATTTTTTGCGCAGTACAGCAGGCGTTGTTGTAGGCAGCGCATTGCTCGGCTCCGCTACGCTTGCATCGGGGATTGCCTCAAAGAAGAGAAAAGTGGTCGTCGTCACGTTCGGCGGTGGAGCTCGCGACCAGGAAACGTTCGCGCCTGAGGGCCAGGGAAACATTCCGCACCTTATGAACGAACTGATTCCGCAGTCGAGTTTCTTCACGCAGGTGGTGAATCGCGGGATCCTGGGACATTATGTTGCCACCGCCAGCCTGGCTACCGGTGTCTATGAGACCATCAACAATTTTGCCTCTCTTCCTCCGGAGCATCCCACTGTCTTCGAATACTTCCGAAAAGATCGCAGGCGCCCTGCATCGGATGCATGGGTGGTCGCGCCCAGCAACGGTTTCAATCGCATCGGCGAAAGCAGCCACCGTTCCTATGGCGCCGGACTGGGAGCCCGCGTCATTCTTCCCAAGCATTTGCTGACCGCTGCGCTCTCCAGCGGCCACAACGATTACCAACACTTGCTGCGGGACAATTACGAGACTCCCTTCTACGCTCCGGAACTTGGAGGCAGAGAAGTTGAACTGCAGCAACTGGAAAGGATATTGAACCTTTCGGTCGAAGACTTCAAAGCCCACGCGCGAACTCTGTCGAGCCCGGACGAGCTCTCCGTCTACGTCGTGCGTCAGCTGATGCGGCAGGAAGCGCCGAGTCTTTTGTGGATCACGATGCACGACATCGACGTGGCCCACGCCGGAGCTTACTCCCTGTACATCGACGGCATTCGCCGCACCGACCGCCTATGCGCGGACGTCTGGAAGGTAATCCAGAGCGAGCCGGAGTACGCCGGCAAAACTACTCTTTTTATCCTACCCGATTTCGGACGGGACTCTGATGACGATTCCGGCGGCAACGGATTTCAGCACCATCGCACCGGAGACGCGCTTTCCCGCACTACCTGGATGATGGCTCTGGGCGCGGGCGTGCGGGAGAATCTGGTTTTCGATCGCGCGATGGAGTCCACGGACCTGGTCCCAACCATCGGCGCGATGCTGGATTTTTCGCCGTCCCTCGCACAAGGCAAGCCGATTTCGGAGCTGGCTTAGTTCTCATGCTTCCACGCGAACTTAAACCGGAGCACTTCAACGGTTACCCTCCCGAGGCCAGGAAGCTGATCACTCAGCACCTCGCGGCGCTGCAAGGCCTTCCACTCAGCTTCGTGCCAAACTTGCTGCGCGAAGCAATGGATTACGATTTCAAGTTCCCCGCGGAACGCAAGGCACTGGAAAAGGAATTCGCAAATCTGCAATCACTTTCCGCTGCGGAACAAGGGAATGACTGGTTCCAGGCCTTCGCTAAAATTACACTTTCGCAACATCTGGAACAGACGGACTGGGTAAACTTGCCGGCTCAGTTTGTCGAGCAACTGTCTGCCCACCTGTGGGCGACTCACCAGTTGGATGCGTTCCGAAAGGCGGCAACGGATTACAGCAACCGCTTGCATGCGGCAGTGCCGCAAGAGCCGCCGCCAGTCCCGCGGCTTGGAATTGCCGTGATCGGCCAGGGAGTCTCCAACTACAACGAACCATTATTTCGGCAGTTGCGGGCACATGGGGCCTACTTCCGCCGCATCAGGCCAGAGGGCGGGCTTAAAGCGTTGCTCGATGTGGTCGCCGCGCGCGCCCGATCGCATCCCATTCCCTACGGCCACTGGTACATCGATGGCGGACAGCAGGCTGAACAGTTCCCTGCCCTGACCTGCATTTCCTACCACGCGCTGGAGCCCGCGCGAGTGGCTTTGTTGCGTAAGATGCGTACCGAAATCGAAAAGCCTGGCATGGGGCCAGAGGCCTTGAGAACGCTGCTGGCGCAGCTGAGTCCGTCCGAACTTGGTTTCAGCCAATCCGAAGATCCGGTGCTCGAGCGCTTTCAGATGAAAATTCTGACGGAGGGATCAGGAACGCAGGTTTTCGCCACCACATTCGCCCAATGGACAGCGCGCGAAGCGCTACACCGAGCCCAACCCTGCACTCTGCTGGTCCGCTTTGCTCCCCGGCAGCGACAGAAACCGATGAATGAGTTGCTGGCGGAAAAACAAGATCAGGTGGAACTCGATCCCCTCGGCTCCCTGATGGATGCGGATATGGGCGCCTACTACAACTGGATTAATCAGCAAAGACTCATCGGCGCCGATCAGTCCTCTTTCCTAGTATGGTTCGAGAACCACAGCGAGGCTCTCGCCATCGGCCCGGGGATGCCCAGAGGAACGGAATCGACAACGTCCACAGATCTGGGAGGACTGCTCTCCTTAATAACGTAGCGAATACACAGCGCATGCAGATGACTGTCGCCGTGCGTCATTCGGCCGTTAGGGCTGAATCCTTGCCGCCCAACCGCCCCCAGGCGCCAATTTCAGTTTTAACTTCGTGGTCTGGTTAACCTGATTCTTCACCTGCTGGTAATCGCTCCCGTAACGGTCAGCATTGATGCCGTCCTGGTAGGCGGTCATGGAATAGTTTCCATCGGGCAAAAAAGATAAATCGATCTCCAACTCGCGAGGCGCCCAGTTTGTCATAGCCCCCACGTACCAGTCTTTGCCGCTCCGGCGCGCCACCACTACATATTCGGCAATTCGCCCGCCGAGCACCTTGGTTTCGTCCCACACCGAAGGCACGGGGCCGAGAAATTCCATGATCTTCGGCTCGCGTAAATAATTTGACGGACTGTCGGAGAGCATCTGCAGTGGGCTCTCATAGACCACATACATGGCAAGCTGATGGCAGCGCGTTCCCAGGCTCATGGGACGGTTGAAGACTGGGGCGAAGCTCACCTTTTGTGCATTGAGCATTGCCCCCGGCGTGAAATCCATGGGACCGAGGAACATTCGAGTAAAAGGAAGCGTGACATCGTGGAGTGGATCGGTTTCCGCACTCCACTTGTCCCACTCCAACCCCCGCACACCCTCGGTGCTGATCAGGTTCGGCCAGGTTCGTGTCATCGTCGCTGTTTTTTGGCAACCATGAAAGTCCACCAGCATTTTTCGCTTGGCCGTCTCGGAGCTGACTTTGTGAAAGTAATTGATCAGTAGCTGGTCGCTGCGCTGCATGAAGTCAACTTTGATTCCCTTGACTCCCCATTTCTGGTATTGATCAAGCGCCGGAATCAGTTGATCGTCGAGCGTTTTCCAGATCACCCAAAGAATCACTCCCACATTCTTTTGTTTCCCATATGCGGCAATCTCGGCAATATCCATGTCGGGAACCACGTCGAGTACGTTTCCCAGCTTGTACCAGCCTTCGTCAATGATGATGTAGAGAATGCCGTATTTCGCGGCGAAGTCGATATAGTACTTGTAGGTTTGCGTGTTGATACCGGCCTTGAAGTCAACATCGTAAACATTGTTCGCATTCCACCAGTCCCACGCCACTTTGCCGGGCTTGATCCACGAAGTATCTTCGACCTGAGAAGGTTTTTCCAGCAACCACACCAATTGGTTGGTAAGCAGATCTCCGTCTTTTTCGGCGATTGCGATTACCCGCCAGGGAAAAGTGCGCGTACCGCGGGTGACCGCGATGTAATCGGCGCTTTCCACCACTTTGAAGTCCCGGTCTTTTTCCAGTTGCTGTTTCAATGGGTATGGCGGAAAGGTAGCGGCAAGCGCGGCTCCGCTGGTGCCGTGCAGCCAGAGGCCCGGATAGTCCTCCAGGTCCGATTCCGCGATCGCCACTTTTACTCCGTCCCCTGGGTCCACAACGGCGGGCAGAGTGGCAAGTGACGCAGGAGCAATCTGGCTGATCGTCTGCGGCAGATACTTTCTTTCATTGTGCGAGAAGAAGCTCTCTTCGGATGGATAGTATACGGTGTCGTCCGCCGTGAAATGGAAGATTGCCTCTTCGTTGTAAACATGCACCTGGGCTTGCGGCAACGCGGTTTCCAACCGGTAGGCCGCGCCCTCGTTGTAGGCACGAAATACCACCGTCAAGCCGCCTGCCATTTCCAATCGCAATTGGTTGTAGTGATCGCGAATCTTCGCGAATTTCTGGCGGACCGCAGGTTCAAGGACCCGATCCGAACTGTTTTCCCTGGCGGAAGCAACTTTCGGGTTAAGCCCTAGCTCAACGTGATCGATATTGATGGAAAGCCGGGAATCCTCAAGCAGAGCTTTGCCCTTGAACAAGAGATCGTAGTTGAGTCGATCCGCGACATGGATTTTGATTTCGATTCGCTTGTCGGGAGAAAGCAAGCTGTAGTCCTGCTGCGCCATGGCGAGGGCCGTCAGCCAGAATATTAGTCCGAACGCAATTGAAGCCTTCCACGGAAAGCAGCTCATGAAATGCCTCCCTTTCATCTTCATCTACATCTGTGTGTATCTTTTCAAGCAAGTCTTCGCCCGATTCTGATTCGATTGGACGGTGGCGAGATTGTAAACGATTACAGAGGGGCTGCGAAAGTGTAAGATCCCTCTTGCCGTCCGCAGGACAAGGGTGTTTCCACGGCCCGCTTGTTTCCATCGGGACCAGGCTTCTCTAACGTCGCGGGCTCGAAGTGAAACGACTGTCAGTCCAAGCGGGAATGCAGGTGAGCCATGAACCGACGAATCTTTACGCAGCAACTTGCGGGAACACTAGTGGGAGCGTGCACCCTCAGCCACAGCTCCGAATGGTTAAACGACCGGCCCACCTCAGCCCACAAGATCGGTGAGTTAGCCGAAGCGCCTTTTCAGCTATCGGTCATGCTTTGGACGGTATTCACCAATCTTCCTTTTGAACAGCGTTTGGAAAAAGTCGCGGAAGCCGGATACCAGAACGTCGAACTAGTCGGTGAATACAATCAATGGAGGAAAGAAGATTTCGAACGCGTCAATGCCAAACGAAAAGAACTTGGCATCAAATTCGATTGCACGGCCGGATTGAAGCACGGGGTCGGCAACCCCGACGGGAGGCCGGCCCTGCTTGCCGAACTGAGCCGTACGCTGCCGATCATGCACCAAATCGATTGCCCGAGCATGATTCTGCTTTCCGGCAACCGGGTTCCAGGAATGCCTCGTCAAGTCCAGCATCAGTGTTGTATTGACACGCTGAAAACAGCCGCCAAGCTCGTGGAAGGCAAGTCCATCAACGGTGAGCCGGTCCGACTGCTGCTCGAAACCATCGATCCGGAAGAAAACCCGGAACACTTTTTGACCGAAATTGCCGAAGCACTCGAAATCATTCAAGCCGTCGATCATCCGCAAGTGCGACTGCTTTACGATTTTTACCATGAGCAAATTGCCGCCGGCAATCTCATCGCAAAGCTGGAGAAAAGCATGCCGCACCTGGCACTGGTGCATATCGCAGACGTGCCCGGCCGTCACCAACCGGGCACGGGAGAGATAAACTACCGGAACATCTTTGCAAAATTGGCCGAGCTGAAGTTTAGGGGAGTGATTGCCATGGAGTTTCACCCCACCGGCGATCCGGTGGCGCAGTTGCGCGCCGCACGCGACATGGCCCTGCAAGCCGCTCGTGAGCAGTGAAGATACCGTAAGCGCTGCGAGAAAACCGGCATCGGAGGGGATAGAGGGAAGAGGTCTGAGCAAGGGAAATCCGCAAGAGCAAAACACGTTGCTGGACACCCAGCCGGAACGACGTGCCCAGTGCGCTGGAGCGGATACGTCAACCAGCAA
>DATNKA010000831.1:0-9982 GCA_035603655.1 Candidatus Acidiferrales bacterium
TTTATCGCGAAAACAACTCCCGCTACATCGGCGTGCAGTACAGTGTCGAGGGGCGTGATTTGGAACGGGCGGTACAAGACGGCCAGGCGGCTGTGAAGAAGGTCGTGACCCTGCCGCAGGGCTACCGGATGGAATGGGGCGGCGAATACAGTCAGTTTCTGGAAGCCAGATCGCAGATGTACTTTATCGGTCCCCTCGCCGTTGTGCTGATTTTCGTGATCCTGTTTGCGCTTTACGGAAATTTCAAATTCCCCGTGACCATTGCCCTGGGCGTGATCATGACTGAGCCGGTGGGCGCGCTGGTTGCCCTGAAACTCACGCATACACCCTTCAGCGTTTCCTCAGTCTTGGGCCTTTTGGCATTGCTCGGGGTTTCCGTGGAAACCGCCGTCATTCTCGTCTCCTACATCAACAAGTTGCGCCGGGAAGGAATGGAGATTCGCCCGGCCACCAGGGAAGCTTCGCTCTTGCGACTCCGTCCGATCATGATGACGGCTCTCGTTGCCTGCCTGGGTTTGCTGCCGGCGGCGCTTTCCACCGGCATCGGATCGGATACTCAAAGGCCGTTCGCGATCGTCATCGTCGCCGGTCTCATCTCCCGCCTCTTCATCGGATTCTTCGTCAATCCTGTGTTGTACGAGATGGTTGCCCGTGAGGGCGATGTGCTCCAGGTCTGACGAAAACCGCCGTAAGGCCGGGAGGACTCATCGAATGAGTCGAGCTTGGTCGAGCTAGCCACTGACAGTCATAGCAGCTGATGGCGTCCAAATCGACGACTTGGGACCGAACATCAAAGGCGTGGACGCGTGCTCGTCGCCTGGGACTGAGGATCACAACTGTTCTGTGGCTCTAGTCTAGGAGGAACGCGACTAGAGTAATGCACCCTCCGGTCTGTTTGGGGTCGAATCAATTGCCTGCGGGTACGCCGCCGTATTTTTGGAGCCAGTTTAGTTCTTCGCGGACTTTTATCTTGCCGTGCCAGGGATTCTTGGAGAGCGAGTGGCCTTCGCCGGGGAACACCAGCAGCTTATTCGGAATTCCCAGCGAATACAGCGCGTGCTCCAGCAGATAATCTTCGAGGACGGCGACGCGAATATCGTCGGCGCCGGCGACCATGTGCGTAGGCGTACGCACTTTGTCGATCTGGAAAATTGCGGCTTCGTCGTGATAGCGCTGCTGAGCTTCCCACGGACGACCCCCGAGGAAGTAGGCATCGTCGAAGGTGGTATCGTCGTTGCCCCAATTGCCGACGTGCTCCACAGCGCCCGCGCCTGTGATGGCGGCCTTGAAGCGCGTGGTTTGAGTAATCAGCCAGTTGGTCATGTAGCCGCCGTAGCTGTAGCCGCCGACTGCCAGATGATCGGGATCGGCAATGCCGTCTTTCACCAGCGCATCGACGCCTTCGAGAATATCTTTGCCAGGACGCGAGACGATGACGGGAACGATCTGCTCGAGGAACTTGTCACCGTATCCCGTAGACCCGCGATAGTTAGGCTCGAATACCAGCCAGCCGTTGGTGGCGGCGAGCGCGGACCACTGGTACCAATCGGCTTCGAAGTGATTGCCGTCGGCGTCAGCGGGGCCTCCGTGAATAAACGTGAACATGGGCAGATGCTTCGCTTCGAACTTCCCGGGAGGATAAATCAACATTCCTTCAACCGTGGTACCGTCGTCGGCCTTAAAGCGGTAGGGCTTGCCCTGAGGAAGATCGCGTTCGGTGAAGAGATGATTGAGCGAAGTGATGGGACGCGCCTGATCAAGCTTATCGGCACTGTCCGCCAAGTAGACTTCAGTCGGCCTCAGCAACGATGAGTAGACGAATGCAATTCGAGAAGAGTGCTCGGATGTGGATAGAGTTTCATAGGTACCTTCCCAGCCGTTCAGCTTATGCAGTGATTGACCGGGCTGCGCTACGGAATACATTGCCACTTCAGTTCCGAGTCGCGCTGAGGCGAGCACACTATCGCCGGTGACAGCATAGTGGTCGATCGGGCCGACGAAGTCCTTGCTCCATTGCTCGACTGCGCCTGTTCCGCTATCGGGCTTTTCGCTATCAACCCAGTAAAGGTGCGGTTGAAGATCGCGATAAGGACCGGCTACGTCTCCGACCTCGATGCTGAAGAGGATGTGACGACTGTCGTTGGCCCAGCGCAGGCTGACTTCCTGGGCCCGATTGTGCGTGAGCTGGCGGGGGGCCGGGTTCGCGAAATCGAGGGCGTAAATCTCATAGTCTTCGAATTTTTCCTGACGTTGGTTTGGGGCGCTCGTGATAAAGGCAAGCTTGCTGCCGTCGCGGGAGGTAACCAGATTGTCTACCCGCAGGGGTGAAGTGGCGATGATGCGAGCGCCGGGAGTGAGGTCAGGTTCTTTGTCGGCATCACTTTGTATTTTCGCAGGAGCGAGGGTGTGGCCGGCGAGGGCAGCTGCGACGTCGATGGCGAAGATAGTGTCGCCGCGCTCCGCGGTGCGATACTGCACAACATCTTTCCATTGTTTCTTGTAGTTGTCTTTCTGGGCCTTGGTCCACGGGTTGCGGGTGGCGTAATAGATGGTGCGCGAGTCTGAGGACCACGAAAAAGTGTGCACTTCCTCCTGCCCTTGCGTCAGCGGGATCGCCTCGCCTCCGAAGGGAGAAATCAGGTAGACCTGGCTGGCTTCGCCCTTGTCGTTGTCGTTATCTTTGTCTTTGTCTTTATTTTTGTCGTCGCCTGAATCGGGGTCCTTCTCGGGAGAAATCTTGCGTTCGGAGCGGAAGGCAATCCAGCGGCCGTCGGGCGACCATTTGGGATCGCTGTCATGTCCGGACTGGGTGAGTGGGATGAGCGATCCAGCCTTTGCGTCCTCATGGTAAAGCCATAAGTCAGTGCGAAACAGTTGCTGATCCCAGTCGGCGCGCTCCGTACCGATCACGACGGAATTGCCGTCGGGCGAGAGAGCCACAGTAGAGTAGCTCACTGAATTAAAAAATTCGTCGAGACCGAGTTTGGGCTTACCGTCTGCAAAAGCTAGCGACGCGGAACCGAGAACAAGGATCAACCATAAAGTATTTGCGGGGATTTTCATAAGGGCCCTTGGCGGGAAGTTGTTTATACAACGACATGTCCGAAATAAGCAATATTCCATGGACAAGTTCTTCTCGGAATCGCGAACCGAAATGAATATCACTCGACCAGGACATGCGCTCAGTGGGCGGCCTCGGCGTTCCTGAGTGCTTCGTCAAAGGATTCTGCAGGACGGGATACACGCTCCATCAGGCGCCAACCGTCGTCGTAGCAGCGAAAGCTGGCAGTGGATTGATAGCCTATGTCTGTAGGATGGAGTAAGGCACCCACCTCGTTCATCGGAATCCATTTCCAATTAAATTCGATATCGGCGACATTGCCTTGCTTGGCGATGCCCGTGATACTGATCAGCTCACGTCTGGCAACGGGAACGCTGAATGATTGTTTACCGACATCGCGCGGCGCGATAAGACTTTGAAAAGTATCTACACCAGACGGAGTGAGCGTGGTGTTCCAGCAAGGCGGCGGGGCAACTGCCGGAATGCAGCTGGCGCTGGTGGCGGAAATCCAGCCGCGATGCAGGAGCAACAGATATTCCTGGGAGAGGTAATCTTTGTTGGAGATAATGCCGGTGTGTAGTTGCCACAGTTGCGGAGTGCGGAAAGTGTCGGAGCCCGCGATCAAGTCAGCGGCAAGGCGGCGGGTGAGGAAGTCGCGGGGGGAGCAGGACGAGAGCAGAAGCAGACTGACCGTACACAGAACGAGTATGGACAATTTCCGCATGAAGGCAAGGAACGGGACATCTCAGGTCACTGGTTGTGGATTGTAAACAAAAGCGAGCTCCTGCGCGGCGAAAAGGGGCGGGAAGTGATCTGGCCCTCGAAGCGGGTGGACCAGCGGCCGGGAATTGCGGCTGCACAATTCGGACAGTGGCCATCCGGAGTTAGCCGGTAGTCTTTGATGAGATAGCCGTGGCGCTCGATCAAAATTTCATCGCACTGCGGACAGCGCGTGTCTTCCCGGTGACCTACCTGACCAGGCAGATTGCCGGCGTAGATGTAGCGAAGCCCCGACCGGCGGCCGATTTCGACGGCGCGCAGAAGGTCTTCCGCGCAGGTGTCGCGGGCAACATCGTTTTGCATTTTGTAATCGCCGTGAAAGGCGGTGACGTGCCAGGGAATGTCGGGCGAAATTCCCGCGAGGAATTCGGTCAGACGGCGCACTTCGTCAGGGGAGTCGTTGAAACCGGGGATTAAAAGCGTGACGATCTCCAACCAGAGTCCCATGTCATATATTCGGCGGATGCTATCGAGGATGGGACCGATGCGGCCGCCAAGCTCATGATAGTGGCGGTCGTCAAAGCTTTTGAGATCCACTTTGTACAAATCGATCCACGGGCGAAGATATTCGAGGACCTGGGGCGTGCCGTTGCCGTTGGAAACGAAGCCGGTGATAAGACCGGCGGCCTTGGCTTCCTTGAAAACGGCGACCGCCCATTCGCTGGTGATGAGAGGCTCGTTGTAGGTGCTGACCAGAATCTTTGCGCCTTGAGCGATGGCTTCGCGCACCAGCCGTTCGGGCGAGGCTTGCAGCGGAGGCGAGACGGCGCTGGGATCACGCAGCGCCTGCGACGTAACCCAATTCTGACAATAGCCGCAGTGAAGATCGCAGCCTAGCATTCCGAAGCTGTAAGCGAGCGCGCCGGGATAGGCGTGAAAGAAAGGTTTCTTCTCGACCGGATCGCATTGTGTCCCCGCAGTGTAGCCCCAGGGGACATAGAGCGTGCCACCGCGGTTGTAACGAACTTTACAGACTCCAGGCTGCCCTTCTGGGATGGGGCAACAATGTCCGCAGGAGAAGCAGCGCACGCGGTTGTTATCGAGCTTTTCGTACAGCCCAGTATCGGCTTCGCGAACTCGCTCGTCGAGAATACTGCGCAGGGTGGGCACGATGGACCTTTGTTTTCATTTTAACTCCGTGGAAGTTTAATAGGGCGAGTGGGGAAATTATCGATCTTCGCTCGATGGACAGCCGCGGGCGGCTGTCTCCGCATGACGTGTCTGGGCCTCAGCGGCCGGCGACGGGCTTCGGCGCGAATTCGTGCTGCTCACGCCATTGCTGGGCCTGCTGTTCGATGGCTTTTCTTTGGGCAAGCGTGAGACGCATGGCGATAAACGGCGCGAGAACTTGGCTGGCGGAGTCGCCTTTGGCGCGGGCAAGCACGGTCCAGAAGTAAGCTTGCTTATCATCTTTCGCAACCCCGCGACCGCCCCAATAGAGTGATCCTAACTTAGATTGAGCCGGGACGCTGCCATCCTCGGCCGCCTTGGTGAACCAGCGAGCCGCACCGCTCTCGTCGCGTTTGATACCCTGTTTCTCATCTCCGGCGGCGTAGAGGAGACCCAAAGCGTTCTCGGCTGCGGAGTCGCCGCGGTTCGCCAGCTCGCGAAGCTGAGCCAGATTAGTAGTATTCGCAGATGGAACTGCTGCAGTGGAAAACGCCGCTTCCGACGGTGGCTTCGCAGAAGCGAGAACCGTATGCTCTTCACCGCGACCGCGGGACCGGATCCTTTCTTGAATCCAAGGTTCGGCGACGTAGCCGAGCGCGAGGAAAATAATTGCCGCCGTCAAGAATAATAAATGCAGGTAAAAGCGAGGCAAGCGAATTCCCCCGACCCGGTCCTGATCGCCAGATAGATTTTTTTCCGCGTTATTCTCGGGAGGATGAGCAAACAGAACACTGCCGAGCGACGGAGGAAAAGGGTTTGCAGAAGGCGGCTGTGGCGCCGAGTTCTCGTGGAGACGCGGCGAGCGATTGACTGCGGCCTCGAGCGTCTCCGCCAGACGCTGCAGCACAGTGCTGTCGTTTTCGCCGAAGGCACCGGGCTGCCCAGAAAACAGTTCGAGTAGTCCAACTATCTTTTGGTTTTCTCCCACACGCAGCGGAGCAGCAATAATGGAACGTATGCCGAGGGCGCGGCAGCTTTGTCGATCGACACGGTCGTCGGTCTCGGTATCGTCGCATCGCAGCAATTTCCCGCTGCGCACGCATTCGCCGGAGAATCCTGAACCTACCTGCAGATTTGCGCCTACAGGCGGAGCGCTGGGGCCGGCACTGGCCCGGCAGATCATAGTGTCCGTTCCTTCGCTTCCCTCCTCCAGCGCAACCGCCGCACCGGAAGCCCGAAGCAAGGATCGTGAACGGGCCGCGACCAGCGCGAGAGTTGCTTCCAGATCCGGTCCAAGAGACTCAGCTTCCTTCTGCACCGCGGATACGGCGCTGAGGAGGTCGGTATAGTTCTGGCGAGGGATGGAGTTTTGCAAATCTCCCGGAGGCGCCTCGAGCGATTCTGCGTTGGCAGCCGACGCCAGAGCATTCAGAAACAGCCAATCGCTTAGCTGGCGCTTGGAAGCATCCGCAAGAATAGGAAAAGCGAAACCCACACGGCCAGTTGCGTCGAACCAGACCACGCGAGCCGTGCCGGAAATCTGGCCGCCAGCTTCGGCGAGATCCAGGCACAACTCGACCGTCTGATTGACTTCCATTGGCCATGAGCAGTGAAGCGCCAAGCCGCTCTCGCTGATGTTGAGGACTTCGTAGAGGTCCAGCATCTCGCTGTGAGAAGCGTCGCTAAAACTGGCATAAGCAGGCACGTGCACTTTTTGCCGCACGCGACCGCGGCGGTTCGAGGAAGCAGTCGGTTTGAGCTGAACGATAGCGGCCATAGCAGGGGCGTCCAGATTGGTCTAGACATATTACCCCCAGATCGACAAAAAGTAAGCAGGAAGAAAATGGACCGGAATGAATGGTCGCAAATCGATGAGAATAAAGGTGGAAGGAACAGCGGTGACGGGCAACCCCGCCGAACCTCGGTCCACTCTAATCGTCATATTCAATGTTCAGAACTACTTCAATCTCTAGGGGCCGAACCCTTTCCAGCAAATCGAAAATATTGCTGGTGAGTTCAGTCTTCGTGGTCGGCACATCGTTTCCAGCCTGGGCCGCCTTGGGTGGAGATGTCACTTCAGTTCAGGCAGACCAACTCCATATGCAGGGAACCATACGGAGCACAGCAAAAGCTTCGTATACCGTACATGAGATTCAATCCGCGTCCGGCACAGTCGTAAGGGAGTATGTGTCGTCATCGGGTTCCTCCACAGGCAAAGTATTTGCCCTCGCCTGGCAAGGACCATGGCCGCCGGACATGCGTCAGCTCCTGGGAAGTTATTTCGATCAGTATTCCCAAGCCGCAAAGGCACAAAGCTCAGCCCGCGTGGGACGCAGGCCGCTCATGATCGAACAATCCGGATTGGTTGTCGAGATGGGAGGCCATCCGCGCGCATTTACCGGCCGGGCTTATGTTCCTCAGATGCTGCCGTCAGGCGTTCATGCTGAGGAAATCCAATGAGAAATCGGCGGATACTCTCCATCCTGGCAGTTTTCCTTGCATTCGCCTTCTCAGCCGCCTGCGGCGGAGGCAGCAGCAGTAGCACTAACAAGAGCACCGCCGCCCCCACTCAAGTCATCGCCGCACCCGGACCGAATGTTGCGTCGATCTCCGTCGACGGTGGTCCAGCTCTCCAGGCTCTGAATCAGAATTACGTCGACGCCGCCTTCACCAGCGTGACGGTTTGCATTCCCGGAACCACCACTTGCCAGACAATTGACGGACTGTTGGTCGATACCGGGAGTTCGGGTCTAAGAATTCTCTCCTCCGCGCTCACAATTACGCTGCCTCAACAGATGTCCGGCAGCAATCCGGTGGTCGAATGCTTTCCATTCGTGAGCGGATACACCTGGGGACCGGTACAAACGGCGGACGTGGAAATAGCCAGCGAAAAGGCTAGTTCCGTGCCGATTCAGGTTCTCAGCGATACGGATTTTGCGGTTCCCACCGCGTGCCAGGCTACCGGAGCATCGTCCGATACTCTTTCAAGCTTGGGTGCCAACGGCATCATCGGAGTCGGTTTGTTTGTGCAAGACTGCGGCAGCTATTGCGAGCAGGTGCAAACTGCGGCCGGCAATCTGAATCTCTACTATGAGTGCTCTTCCACCAGCACCTGCCAGCCAATCGGCCAAAGCCTGGCGCAGCAAGTTCCAAATCCAGTTTCATTATTCGCCACCGATAACAACGGAGTGATCATTGAATTGCCGACGGTCCCGGCGGGAGGATCTTCCACGGTGACCGGCGCATTGGTCTTCGGCATTGGCACCGAGTCGAACAACGCGCTGGGCTCGGCCACAACCTACGCCGTGAACGCGGACGGAAACTTCACCACTACGTATAGCGGCACAGCCGATACCTCAAGCTTCATTGACAGCGGTTCAAACGGTTACTTTTTCCCGAGCACCATAACTCTGTGTGGCAGCAATGCGACGGACTTTTATTGTCCCTCATCCACGGAGAATCTTTCGGCCACCGATCAGGGAGCAAATGGGTCCAGCGGCACCGTCAACTTCAGCGTCGCAAACGCTGAGACCTTGTTCAGCAATGGCGATTCCGCTTATAGCAATCTCGGGGGCACGTTTAATTCCGGTGGTTTTGATTGGGGACTTCCCTTCTTCTTCGGCCGCAACGTGTACACCGGCATGCAAAGCGCGACTTACGCCAACGGCTATTTCGCTTATTAGTCGAGTCGCATTCTTAAAGAAATTCCGATTTGAGAGACCAGCCTATTTAACCGCCAGCCGTGACTGATGCAGGCTGGAGATGCGCGAAATAGCGGCGACCATCATGCTGGAAAGCAGTTGCATGGTGGCGACGTCGCGCTCGTCGAAGGCGCTGGGAGAAGATGACAGCACTTCGAACACGCCGAGTGTGCGGCGATAGTAACGCAGCGGCGAAACCAGAATGGAGCGCACACCCAGGCGACGGCAACTGGCCAGATCCACGCGCGGGTTGCGCTCCGCGTCGTGACATAGCATCACCTCTCCGGTGCGCACGGCTTCAGCGGAGATGCCGGCATCGGTCTGCAAGCGCACTCCAAGATCCGGAGCGGTTCGGCCGGCCCGCGCGCGGCACACGATCTCATCCCCGGCGCGAAGCGCGATGGCAGCGCCCGTGGCTCCAGTGAGATGCTGGGCGCGTTCTGTGATGGCGCTGATTGCCGGCTCCAGATTCAGTTCCGAAGCGTGAATGTCGACTTCTTCTCCCGCACGCACCGCGCGAAAGCCGGAAACTGGATGAGCAGCATTGGCAACGCGAAGCTGGCTGCGGAGAACGGTTGAGGGCATGCGAGTCTGATGATCCGCGAGGTTTAGCATCTGAGGATCGGGGACCGTGCGCAGCAAATCCCGAACCAGGCTGTCGAGCTCCGAATCGGTAATGAGATGAGCTGTCTGCTGATTGCGCAGCGAGCCGCCCAGAACACGGGAGAGGCTCAGGAGAGAGGTGTTGCCGCACGCCAGACAGTAGGGCCTGCTGTTGGTTGTGATCAGTTCGCACTGGATGCAAAATGTAGCCGACTGCAAGGGGACAAAATTTGTGTCTTTAAACGTGGAGCCGTAAACAGTCTTACGAAACATGTTTGCGAAATCCTCGTGAAATTAGCGTCCCTTAAGGTAAACAGAGACGGTGGGATGAGAAAGTAGCCGCACTGGTTCCCTGTGTGGAAAACAGGTTCGATTACCCGGGGTTCCGAGTAATTGCTTGCCAACCCTCGTAAACAAGCCTGTTCTCTAAGGCTTTCTGGGTCGAAAATTACAGGATCGTCTCTTGATTTGGGAGACCGCGTTGGGTTAAAGTAATGGGAGGTCAAGGGAGCAAAGGCCTTGACCATGGGAGATCACAATGCAGTGGACCACACCGGCTTTTGAAGAAGTTTGCTTGAATTGCGAAATTAACTCGTACGCAAGCGCCAAACTTTAACCGCCAACTCTTACCTTTGATCCTAATCTCTGCTCACGCTCAACCTCCCACGGGAGGCGTGGGTCTGCTCTTGCTATGCTCCAGTCCAGTAGGTCTCGTCCGTAGACTCTA
>DATNKA010000832.1:0-3135 GCA_035603655.1 Candidatus Acidiferrales bacterium
GAATCCACCATCGCCACGAACCTCCTCGGTCCCATGCGCCTCAATGCCGCCCTGCTGCAGCATCTGCTAAAGCAGCCGGACGGTGCAATTCTCACCATCACCTCCGGACTCGCATTCCTGCCGATGGCCATCACGCCAACCTATTGCGCCACTAAGGCAGCCATCCATTCCTACAGCCAGTCTCTGCGCTACCAACTCAGGTCCAGCCAACTGCAGGTGATCGAAATCATCCCGCCCTATGTGCGCACCGGACTGATGGGAGCTGGCCAGGCAGCAGATGAACGCGCCATGCCGCTCGATGATTTCATCAACGAAACCATGGCCATCATCAAGTCCCAGGATGGCGTGGCAGAAACCATTGTCGAGCGTGTCAAGCCGTTGCGCTTTGCTGAACAGAATGGCCCCGAAAAGTACAGCGCATTCTTCAAGCAATTCAATGAAGCCATGATGGCCCCGCACTAGCCCCCAAGAGATTGGCCAGCCGGCAACATAGGCAATCCCCATACATCGCAAGTCAAAAGAGGAGGTAGTGTTGTGAGCAAGGTTATCGTCATCACCGGTGCATCCAGCGGCTTTGGAGCGCTCGCTGCTCGCGCTCTAGCAGTCGCGGGCCATAGGGTGTACGCCGGCATGCGGGAGACCTCGGGGCGCAACGCGCCTCAGGTGGCAAATCTTACTGCGTTTGCCAAAGAACATGCCTGTGATCTCCGCTGGGTAGAAATGGATGTGGCGTCGCAGGAATCGGTCGAGGACGCGATCAAGAAGATTCTCGCAGAAAACGGTGGTCTGGATGTTGTTGTCCACAACGCAGGCCACATGGTCTTCGGCCCGGCTGAGGCGTTCACACCAGAGCAGCTAGCGGAACTCTACGACATCAACGTTCTTAGCACGCAAAGAGTGAATCGTGCCGTGTTGCCCACGCTGCGCAAGCAAGGCGAGGGCCTCATTTTCTGGGTAGGTAGCACGAGTACGCGCGGCGGCACGCCTCCGTACCTGGCGCCTTATTTCGCCGCAAAGGCCGGCATGGACTCCCTGGCGGTCAGCTACGCCGGAGAATTGGCGCGGTTCGGCATCGAAACCTCGATCATCGTCCCAGGCGCGTTTACCTCGGGAACGAACCACTTCGTTCATGCCGGCAAGCCGGAAGATGAGAAGACGCTTGCCGCCTATGAAACCGGTCCGAATGCAACGCTCGGGAAGGAAATTATGGACGGACTTGCTCGAACCTCTCCTCCCGACGCAGACGTCTCGGCAGTCGCGGAAGCCGTCGTGCGCGTCGTGGATCTGCCATTCGGCAAGCGCCCATTCCGAGTTCACATCGATCCCGCAAACGATGGCGCCGAAGTCGTCAACGGTGTTGCCGACCGTGTCCGTGCCGAACTGCTCCGCAATATAGGGCTTGCCGATCTCCTGAAGCCAGCCGCTGCTGTTTCTGTGCGGACGGCGTAACCAGCTCATCCAGCGCAACGACGGCAGTGGCAATGAATCCCGTGCCGCTGCTGTCGTTGCGCATCAATCATGAGCTGTTGAGTTCATCGCATTGACGACCGAAAGGACACGACAGATGAAACCCTTCAAATACAACATTGGCAGCCAGAACACTTCCGTCCATACATACCCGGCACGAGCACCAAGAGGAGAATCTCAACGCCATTTGCAAATTTTAAGTTTCCACAAGGTCTCCTCAACGAGAGGCAAAAGGAAGAGATCATCCACAAAACTACCGATATGTTCGCGGGCTATTTTGGTGAGGGCGTGCGTCCATACTCGATGGTGCTTATCGATGAAGTGGTCGATGGTGGCTGGGGGCGCGCTGATGAAACGCTGACATTGGAGAAGCTGGGGCTCAAGAAGTAACCGCAGACTCGCCCAGCCGGCGGACGCCGAGGCAAGCAGAACGAAGGACCATGTGACATGAATCGACACAATGATCGGTGAACAGGGGCCTCCAGACGGATTTGGCAGCGATAAACGCCGATGTAGCCGGGAGAAATTCCGGCTTCGCGCTATATCGCCAAGTCACTCATCCAGAGGTGCAGATCACTTCCGACATGCCGACTTATCGTTACCTATCGTGATCGCGACGTGGCGTTCGTCTGGACTCTGGAGCATTTGTTTAAGACGAACTGGCAGAGGAGTTCGTCGGTTCAAATCAAGCCGCCGCAACCAAAGTTTCTTGTGTTTCACTCGGTGCTGATACTTCGATGCTGTTGGTTGTTAAGTGATATCGAATCGAATTTTCGGTCTAGCAAAATCACAAAACTGCTACTTTGAGACTGCACGTGCTGCGCTCTCGATTACATCTGCAACTTGCATGGGATGCGACACATAGACGCAATGGCTGGCGCCTGCTACTTCGACTGTGTGGCTCCCGGCCCGCTTGGCATACCAACGCTCCAAGTCAGGGTTGATGGTTCGATCGTTCCCCGCCACTACCATCCAGCTCGGTTTGGTTCTCCAGGCTGCCGTAGTGATCGTCGCTGAGAAATTGTCTGCAAAGTTGAGCACCTGCGAGCGCGCCATCAATGCTGCCTGGTCGGCGGGAAGGTCAGCTGCGAACAATTCATGAAATTGGGCCGGGTCGATATAGGTGAAGCCGTCCGGCGTTTTCTTTATGGCGCCCGATTTGGCGAGGTCGCTCGGGAAGCGCTTCCCGTCGTCTCCTTCGTTTTCCCCGCCGTCTGGCATGTGCGCTGCCACGTAAACCAATCCGACAACTGATGGACCCGTGCCTGCTTCCGTAATCACGGATCCCCCATAGCTGTGGGCGACAAGGATGCTCGGTCCATCCTGCAGCGCGAGAATCCGCTTGGTGGCGGTCACATCGTCGTTGAAGGTCGTCTCCGGCTCCTGCACCATGCTGACGTTGTAGCCGTCCTTGACCAGAATGTCGTAGACGCCGCGCCAGCCGGAACCATCGGCCCAGGCGCCATGCACTAGAACAATATTTTTGACGCCCTGCGGCGGGTTCTGCGCGGAGAGCACACTGCCGGCCAATAGCAATAAACCAACGCAAATGGACCGAAAACATTTTTGTACGATTCCCACACACCTCATCGAGTTACTCATCTGCTTCTCCCTTTTGAAATTTCTCTTCGCGGCGAACGGTTCCATGTCCTGACCGCTGGCGTGGCT
>DATNKA010000833.1:0-3350 GCA_035603655.1 Candidatus Acidiferrales bacterium
TAGGGGCTTGTGATAAATTTTGCTAGAGGGCGCGTAGCTCAATTGGACAGAGCACCGGTTTTCTAAACCGGTGGTTGCAGGTTCGATCCCTGCCGCGCCTACCACTTGATCGACCATCTGAGCCAATGATGAGTGCCCAGCCTCGCCTGTCCGGTGGATTTTGTGATGGCTGATCACATTACTGATTACTGAGCTTGCGATGCTCGCACCTGGCAGTGTTCAGGCAATCGTCGGCCAGCATCAGGCGCTCGACCGGCTTACCGCCGATGATGTGGGCGTCGATGATTTCATCGACGTCGGCCTCGGTAATGTGTCCGTACCAAACGGCGTCGGGATAGATAACGAGGTTTGGGCCGTGTTCGCACTGATCGAGACAGCCCGATTGGTTGGCCCGTACTTTGCCTTTGAGGCCGCGCTCTGCGAGTTTCTGTTTGAACAGTTTTTGCAGTTTCGCCTGGCCGCTGGGATCGCAGCATCCCCGGGGATTTCCCGGAGGACGTTGGTTGCCGCATACGAAGATATGTTTTTCGAACTTGGGCATGAAATCACGAAGCAATCGACGGCCTAGTCAGGCTACCGGCCGCGGTTTGAGAGGCAATGAGGTTGTAAGTTCGGCATCCCAGATGCCCTCGAAATCGGCGAAATATCCTTCCACCTCGACACCGGGAATTGCCTCTAACAGCTTCGCTGCGGCACGAGCCAGTTCGCGCCGGTGATGCGTGGCTTCGGTTTCGGCATTGCCTCCGAAAGCCGGGAGGCCCCCATAGGCGCCACAATCGGAGTGCACCATCAGGATAACGCGCTTGGTGTTGTGCAAGCGCATGGACGTGCGAATCTGTTCCAGCACAAACGTTCGGTCGGTCTCGAGTTCTGGCGAGGCCAGGCATTTGGCCCCACCGGCAATCTTGATGGGATCGGAATGCGCCACGCCGATGCGTTTGAGGAATTTGCGAAACCCCAAGTCAAAGCGGTTATCGAAACACCAAAGGATGGCCGCGTCGCATTCGTACTTCTCTCGCGGAGCTACGAAATGAAAAACCTTTTTCACCATGAACCCTCAACCCAGCGTTTGCTTCACGTCCATCTTAACCGAGAGGGCGGGGATACAGCCCGGTCATCATGCGTTGCTATTCGCCGCACGCCCACGATAATATAGCCGGTACACTTCTCTGCCTTTATCCCAGTTGGTCTTTACAGCAGTTTGCCGCGGCAAGGCGTGTGCGACCCCGGTGCGACGCAGCTATGCGTTCGCGAATCCCTGTGACGGAGTTGGCAGTGAAACGAGGCAAGACTGCGGTAATTGTCGGCGCCCAGTGGGGCGACGAAGGCAAGGGAAAGATTGTCGACGTTTTGTCCGAGAGCTTCTCGGTTGTAGCCCGCTACGCGGGCGGTCACAATGCAGGCCACACTGTAATCATCAATGGCAAGAAGTTCGTACTTCAACTGGTCCCCTGTGGAGTGTTGCGGACGGCGTGCCGTAGCGTGATCGGCAACGGCGTGGTTCTGGATCCGATGGCCTTTCTAAAGGAAGTGGGCGCCTTGCGCGAAGCAGGTGTTAGGGTCGACGGAAATCTTTTTGTTTCCAACCGCGCGCAGGTGATTCTGCCCTACCATCGCATGATCGAGTTGGCGGCGGAGAATGCTCCGGGACGCGTGAAGATTGGCACCACCTCGCGCGGAATCGGCCCTGCCTACGAAGATAAGATGGGACGCCGGGGCTTGCGTGTGGCCGATCTGCTTGATCTGCAGCTGCTGAAGAAACACATCGAAAACGCCGTCCGGGAAAAGAACATGATCGCGCACGCCCTGTTCAATTCCGAACCTCTCGACGCCGACAAAATGTACACGGAGTACGCTCAGGCTGCGGAGAAGATCGCTCCGTTTGTCTGTGACACGGCGGTTTTGCTGAATCAGGCGCTGGGCGACGGAGAGGCCATACTATTTGAAGGTGCGCAAGGTACGATGCTCGACATCGATCATGGAACTTATCCCTTTGTGACCTCTTCTAGTGCGACTTCGGGAGGTGCTGCAACTGGCACAGGCGTCGCTCCGAATGCAATTGATTGCGTGATCGGACTCACAAAGGCTTATTGCACGCGAGTCGGCGAAGGTCCGTTTCCCAGCGAAGAGAAGGGTGGGTTAGGCGACCAACTTCGTCGGCGCGGCAATGAGTTTGGCGCGGTTACAGGGCGTCCACGGCGCACCGGCTGGCTTGACTTGCCACTGCTGCGCTACGCTGGCATGATTAACGGAATCTCGTGGCTAGTGGTGACCAAGCTGGATGTGCTCGATGAACTGGCGGAGATTCCAGTATGCGTCGGCTATGTCGTTGATGGAAAAAAGACCATGGAAATTCCGGCGCAGGCCAGTGGTTACGACAAGCTGGAGTGCACTTACCGGATGCTTCCGGGGTGGCGGAGTTCGACGCAAGGGATTACAAAGTTCGACCAGTTACCCAAACTAGCTCGTGACTATCTGGCGTTTGTGGAGAAAGAGACCGGGGCTAGGATCGGCATGGTCTCAACTGGTCCGGACCGGGATCATACGATTCTCATTGACGAGTTCGCGAATGAGTTACAGACAGCTTTATCCCGGAGAGTCTAGAATTGACTCCGACTTTGTGAAGCTTCACAGACTATTTCTTAAGACTACGCAAGGAGCGCACGATGGTGGTTTTGGCAGTAACGTGGATGGCCAAGGCTGGGCACGATAGCGAGGTCCCGCCGATTTTCGCGAAGCTGACGGAAGAATCCCGAAAAGAACCGGGCTGCCTGATGTATCAGGTCCACCGGCATAAGACCGAACCGCGGCGGTTCTTCATCTACGAACAGTACAAGGACGACGCAGCGCTCGAAGCCCACCGGACTTCTCCTCACTTCTTGCAGCACGCTCGCAAGGACCTGCCCAAAGTCGCAGACCGGGTGGAAGGTCACCTGTACGAAGCGTTGGGATAGTTAGTGCGGCGTGGGCACATTCGCCTGCGAGTCACGTCACTTAGCCTGGTCAATCATCAAGTCGCCGCCCGATGAGTAACTTTCCTTCGACACTTCATGAAAAGCAATGATGATGCCTTCGCGGCGTGCGCCGGCTTCTTCGACCAGCACGTCGGTGACGCGCCTGGCGATCTTGCGTTTCTGGTCGGCGGTGCGTCCCTGCAGCATCGTGATTTGAACCATTGGCATTAGAGACGCTCCAAGTTTTTCAGCTCCGACCTTTATTGCGCGAGCTCGTAGCCTGCGAAGAAGAAGCTCAATTCGAAGCGGGCGGTGTCCTCAGCATCGGAGCCGTGAATGGCGTTGTGCTCGATGCTGGAGGCCCACTTCTTGCGGATGGTGCCTTCTTCCGCGCTG
>DATNKA010000834.1:0-14405 GCA_035603655.1 Candidatus Acidiferrales bacterium
GACAAGAGTTCTCTCCTGCAATGCAGTATCCAGTGCCAAGAACAACGATCGCTGGACACGCTCTCATCCACCCACACCGCTATAAAGGTTCCCGTGCGCTTGGACGCACGAGAGTTTTCCGTCGCATAATCGGATTGTTCCGGTTTGTCGGCTTCTGGAAAATAATCGCCGATGGCATCTGTCGGCTCGCAACGACGCACTGGAGCCGATTGCGCGATAAAGAATCCGCTGTAGCAGATGTGATTCGTCTATCTACAATGCAGACCAAGGAAGGCTTTGACAGCAGATTACAGCTTCCTCATACAAAAACTGCTGGAACGCCAGGACATTCGCAAACCGATCTCTCGCTACTCGCTCGGACAACATCCTGCAGCAGTAGGATGAGCCATGCAGCGCCGCGGCAAGGCCGCCGATTACAATGCGGCCGGTGGCACAGTTGGGCCCTAGTCGCAATTTGGCGAAATGGATGCGCGGAGACGCAAGCACGAGTTCGGCGAGCTCGGGGCAAGCACTTCGGCCTGCAGAAAATATGAGCCTCATGATGATAGACCTTGGCGGTCGCCTTCCCGCGGGAAACTTTCATGCCATGGGCATCCGTCACTTCGGAAATTTTCGAATCCGAGAATTATTTCGGGTAGTCCAAACATCTATAGTTGGAATTGTCCCAGGGATGACTTCCCGCAAGAATGCTAGAAACACCCGCGACGGTTGAGAGGTGACTCAGCATGGCAGACGAAGCAGAGTTCAAGAACCAAGCAGACTTCAAGATAAGAGAAGACGCGCTGGTCTCGAGGCGCAACTTCATTAAAGGGGTCATCACCAGCGGCGTGGCGGTGTCGTCGGCGAGCTATCTGTTTCGCGCCTCCACTCTTCTGAGCGGCCAGCAGGTGGCAGCCGGTGTGGGCGAGCGGCTGATTACGCTCAATGTCAACGGTCAGCAGCGCCGCGTCGATGTCATGAAGCAGGAGACGTTGGCGTCGACTCTGCGTTACAAGTTAGGTCTGACCGGCACGAAGCTGGGATGCGACCGCGCGGAATGCGGATCATGCACGGTCCTCATCGACGATATTCCGTACTATGCGTGTTCAGTTCTCACCCACACGGTGCGGGGACGAAAAGTCTCGACCATCGAAGGCCTGGCCAATCCCGACGGAACCTTACATCCGGTTCAGCAGGGCGTGATCGATGAACAGGGTTTTCAGTGTGCTTTCTGCATGCCCGGCTTCATTATGGCTGCCGTGGGGTATCTGAAAACGAATCCCAGCCCCACGCGGAAGGAGTTGGCGCAGGGCATCTCAGGCAATCTATGCCGTTGCCAGGATTACGACAAGATTCTGACCGCGCTGATGCGCGGCGCGGAGAATGTGCGGAGGTCGAATCGTGGATAACAAGAATCTGGACAACAAAAAAGTTGCTGCGACTGCACCAGGCTCGGAACGTGAGTACGGGATCGGCTACAAGCTGATCGGCAAGAACTATGCGACACCAGATCTATATGCAAAGGTTACCGGCCAAGCGAAATATGCCGAGGATTTTCGCGCGGAAGGCATGCTGTTCTGCAAGTTGTTGCTCAGCCCCATGCCGCATGCGCGGGTAAAGCGCATCCATACGAGTGCTGCGCTGGCCATGCCCGGGGTCAAAGGAATTCTCACGGCGGACGATCTTCCCGCGCCGGCCGACACTCTTACCGACAATGGCACAGTGATCAAGGCCAGCAAGTGGGGCGAGCGCGGCCTTACGAATGAGCCGGTCTATCAGGGCGAGCCGATTCTCGCCGTGGCCGCAGTCGACGAACTTTCGGCCGCCGAAGCGATTGAAAGAATTGAACTCGATCTCGAACCGCTGCCGTTCGTGACCGATCCCCTCGACACTTTGCGGCCGGGCGGACCGAACCCGCGAACCGATGGCAATGTGTGGGTGCGGCCGTCGGGGCAAAATGCCGGTCCGCCGGTGGTAACAGAACTCAAGTGGACGAAGGCGGACTTTGCAGAGCTGGACACTGGCCGTCTCCCCATGGGTAAGGCGCCCGATGAATGGAACTATGGCGATCTCGAATCCGGCTTCAAGAATGCGGCGCTCGTTCTAGATGAGACCTTCGTTACGCCCGACACCAGCCATCAGACTCTCGAAACCCGTAGTGCCTTGGCCTACTGGCAAAATGGCAGAGTCTACATTCACACCGGCACACAAAGCACCGCGCAAACCCTGCCCGCGATCGCGCGCTGGCTGAACATTAGTCCAGACAAAGTGGTTTTCATCAGCGAATACACTGGAGGCGGTTTCGGCAGCAAGATCACCGGCGGAGTGTCGATGATCATTCCCGCACTTCTGGCAAAGAAAACGAGTGCCCCGGTGATGATGCGCATCAGCCGTGAGGAGGAGACTTTCATCGGACGCGCGCGTCCCAGTTTTCAAGGCAGGATGAAGGTCGGGTTTTCGAAAGAAGGGCGTGTCACGGCTCTCGACATGTTCGTGATTTGCGACAATGGCCCATACGAAGCCGTGGGTGACGCCCCGTCGTCGGGGCGGATCGTCTCTCTGTTGTATCAACCGCAGGCCATGCGCTGGCGGGGCGTGACGGTGCTGACAAATACGCCTCCACGCAGTGCACAAAGCTCTCCGGGCGGGCTGCAGGGAATTGTCATCATCGAGCCCATCATCGCGAAGGCTGCGCGCCGGCTGGGAGTTGACCAGGTGGTGATTCGCCGCATCAATTGTCCCGAGGGTAAAGCACCGTTTGGGCCAGCAGTGCAAGGAAAACGGGGTTATGCCACCAGCGCGTTCCTTAAAGAGGCCCTCGACCGCGGTGCGGAACAATTCCGCTGGAGCGAGCGGGTTGCACGCACCCCGAAAAGAATCGGCACAAAGGTCCGCGGCATCGGCGTGTCTCTAAGCTGTTACGTTGGCGGCACCATCGGATTCGACGGGCTTCTCGTCATCACGCCGGAAGGCCGTGTCATCTTTCAGTCCGGAATCGGCAATCTGGGAACGGAGTCGGTAATCGACGTTCACCGCGCAGGGGCGGAAGTTCTCGGTGTGCCGTGGGAGAAATGCGAGGTGGTGTGGGGGAACACGACCAAGAACCTTCCCTTTACTTGCGTCTCCGGCGGCAGCCAGACCACGCATGCGATGACGCGCGCGGCTCATGCTGCGGCGATGGAAGCGAAGAAGAAGCTCCAGGAAATCGCCGCGAAGAAACTTGGCGGCAAACCGGAGCAATATCAGGTTGGCAACGAGCGCGTCTTCAGCAAGCGCGGCGCAAACATGACTTTGGCGCAGGCGGCGAAATACGCCATTCAACTGGGCGGCATCTACGATGGCCACGAGGCGCCCGCCGACGTGCACAAATTAACCCAGGCGTCGGTGGCGGCGTTGGCGGGTCAGGGTCTGGTGGCGGCAGCTAAGGATAACTATCCACGCGACGGCTCCACGTTTTCGTATGTGGCGAGCTTTGCCGAGGTTGAAGTCGATGTCGAAACAGGCAAGTACTACATCGTGGATTTTCTCGCCTCCGCTGATGTGGGAACGGTGATTCATCCCCGGGCGCTCGGCGGCCAAGTGCTCGGCCGTTCGACGCTCGGCATTGCTCATGCGATCGGCCAGAAGTGGGTGTTCGATCCCCACTATGGACAGATGGTTTCCAAACGCTTCTACCAGAACAAACCGCCGACGATTCTCGATGTCCCCGTCGATATGCAATGGAGCGCGCTGGATATTCCGGACCCGGAGACCCCGGTGGGC
This sequence comes from Candidatus Acidiferrales bacterium, assembly GCA_035603655.1. Taxonomy (GTDB): domain Bacteria; phylum Acidobacteriota; class Terriglobia; order Terriglobales; family Acidobacteriaceae; genus Sulfotelmatobacter. The sequence continues at coordinate 3,742 of DATNKA010000834.1, forward strand.
GCCCGGGGCGTGGGCGAGCCCCCGGTTGCGGGCGGCTGCGCCTCCGTTTTGAACGCACTCTCGGATGCGCTTGGGGACGAGATTTTTCGGCGCGCTCCGGTGAACGCCGACACAATTCTGACGTCGCTCGAAGCGGGCCGGCCGATGCAGCATCCTCTGATGGCCCACATTTGAGACTGGAATGAGATTGGAAGGAGACTTATGGCTGTCATACGAGATGTAATGGCTGCTTTCGAGCTGTATCAGCCAAGCTCCGTCGCCGAGGCTCAGAAGCTTCTCGAACAGCACGGAAGCGACGCCTGGGTTCTGGCCGGAGGGCTCGACAGCTTCGACTGGTTCAAGGATCGAATTAAAAAGCCCAAGGCCGTGATCGATCTGAGTGGAATCGAGGAATTGCGCGGAGTGCGCACGACCGCCGATGGCGTCGAGATCGGCGCGATGACCACGCTCACGGAAGTAGTGGATCATCCCATTATCAAGCAGAAGTATGCCCTGCTCGCGCAAGCCGCGGAACTAGTGGCGTCGCCGCAAATCCGGAACCAGGGAACCATCGGCGGCAATGTTTCGCAGGACACCCGCTGCTGGTATTACCGCGGAGGTTGGCCATGTTACCGTGCTGGCGGCAACATTTGCTACGCCGATGCGCCGGAGGGCCGCAACCGCGAGCACGCGATTCTGCACGCGGCGCGCTGTGTCGCGGTGAATCCCTCCGATACAGCCCCGGCGCTGATTGCGCTGGACGCCAAGTTCGTCGTGCGCACTCGCAAGGGTGAGCACGTGGTGGATGCCGAGGATTACTTCATCGGTCCTGACATCGATATTACCCGTCTGCACATCTTGCAGCCTGGGGATCTGCTCACCGCCATTCGTATTCCGGCGGTGTGGGCGGGCGCGCAATTTTATTTTGAGAAAATACGTGACCGGAATGTTTGGGACTTTCCGCTGATGAACGTGGCGTCAGCCATTGCAACATCAGGCGAAAGCATTGAGCGTATCCGAATCGCCGTAAACGGCGCCGCTGCGCGTCCCTTACGCCTGAAGGCAGTCGAAGATGCCGTTCGCGGCAGGCCACGCAGCGCGGCGACCGGGGAAATCGCGGGAAAGCTGGCCGTGCAAGGAGCGGTTCCCTTGCAGTTCAATGCCTACAAAATCCCCTTGATGAGGCATCTGGTGAAGCGCGCCATCAGCGGAGTGCAGGAGGCAACATGGGCATCTTAGAGTGGGCGACGAATCCGTGGGGGCAGTACGTTCCGATACATATTGCATGGTTCTTGATCTGGGTTTCGGTCATCGTGGGGTTGCTCTTCCTCATCGTCCACGCTACCTGGTTGAGGTTCTTCGCCAGGTCAAGAGAGTTTGCAAGCGATGCTTCCCCCACCATCGTTGCGCGTCTCCCCAAACGCGTTCCGCGGCATTCGCTGGTGGCACGGCTGTTTCACTGGGTCATGGCAGCTTCGATGTTCACTCTGCTGTTTACGGCTTTCCTGCCGAAGGTGGGAATTCAGTTTGATTGGGTGACCTATCATTGGATCGCTGGTACCGTGCTGACGATTTCTGTCTTGTTCCACATTGTTCATGCTTCGTTCTGGCTGGATTTCTGGTCGATCTGGCCTGATAAAACCGACGTGGAGGATGCCTGGAGAAGGGTTCGCCGGTTTGTCGGATTGTCCGCGCCAGCACCGCGAAGGTTCGCCAAATATCCCCTCGAGAATAAACTTTTTCACGGCGTCATCATCTTGTGCGGTCTGTCGGTAATCCTCACCGGCGTTTTCATGATGTCTCGCGTGCGTACAATTTTCTTCCCCCGGAATCCGTACCTGTTCGGCGACATGACCTGGGGCTTAATGTACGTGCTGCACGGTCTGGCGGGAGTCGGACTGATTGCGCTGGTTATGATGCATGTCTACTTCGGACTGCGTCCGGAGAAGCTGCCCATCACGAAATCGATGATCTTCGGCTGGATGGACCGCGACTTCTATCTGGAAGAACATGATCCCGAGCGGTGGGCGGTTAAGACATCTTCGACATCCACATTCAAGTAGTGTGGACGACCGAGGGCTGCGACATGCTGGCTGAGATCTTGAATCGTTGTGAAACAGTGGAAGAGTGCTACGAGTTCCTGCTGGCCTACGCAGCTCAGGGACTCCCCAGTGACCAAGGCAGCAAATCGGGTGCACAAGTCCGTGAGTCCCTGCAGAACGCCGTGAAAGCATTAACCGGGTTGACGGAGATCTGCGCGCTGGCAGTGAAAGAGGAAGGTCTTGAGCCAGCCGACACATACCTGGCATTCTTAGCCGTTCTTGATCGCGATGCTCGCGATTCTCTTGCTGCCATTCAGCTCGTTCTGGCCCAAACCATAATCAGTTCCCAGTTGATCGACAATCTGAATGCTTCCATCCATCTTCGCGCTCTTCTCACTGACTTGTTTCTGGCGGGTGAAATTCTGAGAAAGCGACACAAAACCGCAGGGTAGGTGGTCTCTCCGCTCCTGTTGCTTTGTCTTGGCATGAACTCCTACAGGGCGCATCAGATGCGTCATTGCCTCCGACCGGCTCAGTCAGAGTTTCCCTCGAGGCTATCGATCATGAAGCGGACGTGGCACCACACCGTGCCGAACCATGATCTGGCCGAGAGGACGCGAATCACGAGTTGATGTCACGCTTTAATCGGCCCTGTGTCGCAGGTGACCCGCCGTTACCTCACAAACATAACCCTTATATAAAGAATCCTTATATAAGTGTATTTCATCTTATTTGTTGTTTGCCCGAACCGGGCAACGTAGCTTGTTATGAAAGGATTCTATGATTCGCAAACTGATCGCCACGGACAGCGACGATGCCGTAACCTTTCTTCGGTTGGTACTGGGAGTGGTGTTTTTCGCGCACGGCGCCCAGAAGGCGCTCGGGTGGTTCGGTGGATACGGTTTCAGCGGCACGATGGGCTACTTCACCGACATGATGCACATCCCCGCCCTGTTCGCGGTTCTGGCAATCGCGGCGGAATTCCTCGGCGGATTGGGTCTTATCGTCGGACTGCTCACTCGGGTTGCGGCCTTTGGGATCTTTTGCAACATGGTTGTTGCCGTGGCGATGATCCATCATCAATTCGGCTTTTTTATGAACTGGGCGGGGTCGCAGAAGGGAGAAGGCTTTGAGTTCCACCTGCTGGTACTGGCGATTACCGTCTTCCTGATGATTCGCGGTGCGGGTGCAGCTTCCGTGGATCGCCTGTTGTCTTCCAGCGCAAAGAACAGCATACGGGCCAAGGCACGGCCCCAAGCGGCCTGATTTAGGCACTCACGATGAAGAACATTACAGCGCCGCGCCTTTGGTTGGTGATTGCAAAGAGTTATCGGGCTCTAAGCCTGCTGGCTGAGCAGAGCATTGCCAACACGGGACTATGCCTCACGGATTTCGTCGCGCTCGAAGCTCTCCTACATAAGGGCCCGCTCACGATCTCGGAGATCCAGGACAAGGTGCGCCTGGCCAGCGGTTCGATGACCGCGGCAGTGGATCGCCTCGAGAGACTCGGGTTGGTTGTTCGCAAGTCGAGCCCAAGTGATCGACGGGCGCGGGTCGTAGGACTGACTCCGCAAGGTAAGCGGCTGGCGGCATCTTGCTTCGAGCGGCATGCACAGGACCTTGAAGCGCTCATGTCTGCCCTGTCTCAGAAGGAGAAGGAACAACTGTACGCGTCGCTTAAGAAGCTGGGGCTCCTCGCAGCCGACAAACTCAACCACCAGGAAGCCACGGTCAACGGCAGCAGAGAACACGCCAGGAACTGATTACGCAGTTAAGAAGAACCTCAGATCAGCTGAGGACCACGCCAGAAGGAGAGGAATGAAATGCTAAAGGTTGGAATCATCGTTGGAAGTACGCGACCGGGACGCAAAGCCGCGGCCGTCGCGGAGTGGGTGTATAACCTCCTAAAAAGCCGCAACGACGCGGAGTTTGAAATTGTAGACATCGAGGATTACAAACTGCCACTCCTCGATGAGCCTGTACCCCCCATCATGCATCAGTACGGCAAAGCACACACGAAGAGCTGGAGTGACAAAGTTGCTTCCCTTGACGCCTACATTTTCGTTACCCCCGAATACAACCATGCCACCTCGGCGGCGTTAAAGAACGCTATCGATTTTCTCTACCACGAATGGAATGACAAAGCGGCTGGTTTTGTGGGATATGGCGGTGCGGGCGGTGTCCGAGCGGTCGAAAACTTGAGACTGGTCATGGGTGAAATCAAGATTGCAGACGTTCGAGCGCAGGTGGCGCTCTCGATGTGGACGGACTTCGAGAATTTTACGACCTTTAAGCCGCACGAGCAGCACGACAAAGCTGTGCATTTAATGGCGGACGAGGTTATTGCTTGGGGCGGAGCGCTGAAGGGGCTAAGAACCGCTCACTGAAAGACATCTCAGCACAGTCCGCGGTCCGACACCCAGCGTGCGCGGACCAACAACCTCAGGAGTCATAAGATGCAGATCGGTGTCGATAGCTTCGGAGCAGTCATTTCGGACCCGGCTACGGGTCTGACTCTCAGCCCAGTGCAGCGCATGGACAATCTACTGGATGAGATTGTCCTAGCCGATCAGGTTGGCCTCGATGTTTTTGGCATCGGCGAACACCACCGCAGCGAGTTCGTTGATTCGGCCCCAGTCGTTATCCTGGGTGCTGCCGCTACGCGCACCAATAACATTCGCCTAACAAGTGCCGTAACCGTTCTCAGCGCGGCTGACCCGGTTCGAGTCTTTCAGGAATTCGCGACTCTGGACCTGATCTCCCATGGGCGTGCTGAGATCGTTGCGGGACGAGGTTCGTCAATAGAGGCTTTTCCGCTATTCGGTTTCGATCTTAAGGACTATGATTCCCTCTTCTCAGAAAAGCTGGATCTTCTCCTCAAGGTTCGCGAGAACACTCATGTTCACTGGACCGGCCGCCACCGCGCTCCTGTCACCGGACAGGCCGTCTATCCCCGTCCCCTCCAGAATCCCTTGCCCATTTGGGTTGGCGTCGGCGGCACTCCCGAATCATTCGTTCGTGCCGGCACGCTCGGACTTCCGTTGATGGTCGCCATTATCGGCGGAGAACCCAAGCGATTTCGCCCCCTGATCGACCTTTACCGCGAAGCTGGGCGCCGCGCCGGCCATTCTGCCAAGAAACTCATCGTCGGACTTCACGCAATCGGCTTTCTTGGCGACACGAGACAGAGAGCTGCAGACGATTTCTACCCCGGATATGCCCACACGTTCACGGAGATCGGCAAAGAACGCGGCTGGCCACCGGCGACTCGGGCACAATTTGACGCTCTGCGGGGACCCACGGGCGCCCTGCTGATCGGCGATGCTGAAACGATCGCGGAGAAGATCCTGTACGTAAACGAAGTTCTGGGAGGCCTTTCTCGAATTACTTTCCAGATGGGTGTCTCGGCGCTCCCGCACGAAAAGATGTTGCGGTCGATCGAACTTCTGGGAACTCGCGTTGCTCCGATTGTCCGGAAACAGCCCACGACTGCGTATTCGCACTAGGAGTTTTATCGGGCCTTGATTCACGCACGACCAACTCGTCCAATCTCGAAAGCGATAGAGTTCGGCGCGATGTTTCACTTCTTGGTGCGCAATTCCCAGCTGAGCACCCTGAATTCAACATCCTGTCCTTCATAATTTGCGAGACCCACACGATTGGGCGATAGCACCAGCAGACTCCCAATAATAATGAAGCAAGATAAGGTCTGTCGCTCTCAAATTGCTTGGAAGCCAGCCAGAATCACACAGACGTGCGGCGGTGTCACGGTGGGGAACGCCGCGCGACAAGGAAGAAAGTTCCGAGAAACTCAGCGATGACCCTTTTGCAGAGAGGCGGCGGACATACGCGTAAATCGTCGCACGCGAATGCCCAGAAAGCAAAGATCAGTCGTTAAGGCAGCTTCGCTCCATCTCAAAAGAGTTTTGCCGCAGTCCCCTTGCTCTATGTGAGCTACAGTCATAGACTGCGTCCTTTTGCCGGAAGCCACGTCTCTCTTTGGTAGAAGCTATCACATCAAAGGAGACTAAAAGTGGAAGCCAAAAATACCAGTGCCGCCAAGAAGATCGAAATTGAGTTTTTGTACCTCGAGCTTGATGGCTGTACTAGATGCAGAGGAACGGACGCTAACCTAGAGACAGCCATCCGTGCAGTGCAATCCGTTCTCGAAGCATCGGGGAACATTATCAACGTGCGTAAAGCGCTTGTCGGTTCGGAAGCCATGGTGCGAAGCGTCGAGTTCGTTTCGTCCCCCACAATTCGGGTCAATGGGCGGGATATTGCACTGGAGCTACGTGAGACTCCCTGCGACTCATGCACAGAAGCGTGCGGGTGCAATGGGAGTGTGAACTGCCGGGTCTGGTTGCACGGCGGCAAGGAATACAATGAAGCCCCGGTTCCGCTGATCGTGAATGCGCTCCTGACAGAGATTTACGGCACTCAAAATCGCGCCCATCCGGTGGCTCCTGAAAAGTTCGTGGTGCCGGATAATCTTAAGCGATTTTTTGCAGCAAAAGAGAAGCAGGCGACATGCTGTTGTTCCGATGAAGGGAAAGCTGCCTGCTGCGCGCCTACGGAGAAAGGGGCGTGCTGCGATTCCGTCGAACAAGGATCGGCAGCCACTTGTGGATGCAAATGAGCCGACCAGCAAACCGGCGTATCTCGGAAGGCGTCTGGAACGATTTCAGCCGACGCCTTCGATCATTCGTGTCCAAACGTGTAAAGGAGCCTGCGGATGCTGACGACATCGTGCAGGAAATCTTCCTGCGGATACACGCAAATCTTCCCACCCTCGATGATGAGGCGAGGCTGCCCGCATGGATTTTCGCCATCGCACGCAACTCGATTGCGGATCACTTCCGCAGGAAATCCAGAGCCGCAGGCATCCTTCCCAGCGATTTCGATTTGCCTCTGCCCAGCGCAGAGAACCACGTTGACTCCACTGCGTTGAGCGAACTCAGCCGATGCTTAGAGCCTATGATGAAGTCCCTTCCCAAACGATACGACGAGGCTATTCGCCTGACTGAGTACGGTGGGATGACGCAGGCAGCCGCCGCAAAGCATATTGGCTTATCAACATCAGGAATGAAGACCCGCGTTCAGAGGGCAAGACAGAGGCTCAAGCACATGCTGCTGAAGTGCTGCGAAATTGAACCGGACAGGCGGGGCGGAATTGTGACTTATAAGCCCAGGCCGGGCGGCTGCAATTCATGCTCTGAGGACACACCAACGTCTGCTTGCGAGAGTTCTGTCGGCAAAGGGCAGAAACGCTCCAGCACCTAAAGTGCGTAGAATAGGACGGCACAGTCCAATCTGCCATCTTTCGTCCTAAGAACCTGAACTGTCGCTTTCGGAGCAACGATGACCCGACATTGTATCGCCCTTGCAGTTCTTTCCCTCCTAGCGATCTTCAGTTACGCGCAGCCTTCCCTGCCCTCCAGCTTTCAGGCGAAAACCATCCACAGCCCGGAAGGCGCGGACATCTATGTCCGGTGGGGAGGCACTGGCGCTGTGGTCGTACTCCTTCATGGGTATGCGGAGAACAGCGACTCGTGGGCACCGCTGGCAGCCGACCTGATGAAAGACCATACCGTGGTCGTGCCCGATCTTCGTGGAATCGGAAGGTCGTCAAAACCCGCAGGTGGATATGATAAGAAGACGGAAGCAAAAGACATCCGCGCAGTGGTGACGGCACTCGGATTCGACAAGACCTCCGTCGTCGCTCACGACATCGGCAACATGGTCGCTTACGCCTATGCCGCGATGTACCCGAACAAGGTCGACCGTTTGGTCGTGATGGACGCGCCGATTCCCGGCATCGAGCCGTGGAATACGATTCTCCTGAGCCCGGGCGTCTGGCATTTCAACTTCCACGGTCCTGACGCCGAGCGGCTTGTCGCAGGGCGGGAGCGCATCTATTTCGACCGAATCTGGAATGATTTCACGGGCGATCCGTCGAAACCTGACGAAACCACTAGAAATTTCTTCGCAGCCACCTACGCACAACCCGGAGGCATGCGGGCTGGCTTCGCGCAGTTCACGGCCTTCTCCACCGATGCGGCAGACAACAAAGTGTTCGAGCAGGTGAAACTGACCATGCCCGTCTTGGCTGTTGGCGGGGAGAAGTCGTTCGGCGGGTTGCAGGCAGTGATCATGCGCCACGTGGCGATCAACGTTCAAGAGGCTGTTGTCCCGCGCTCTGGGCACTGGCTGATGGAAGAGAGTCCGGTGTACACCGTCAACCTAGTCCGAACGTTTCTCGATTCTCCGGCAGCGGCGACTCCAGTTCGCGCTGCGGCGGACCACGATGTAGGCGAAACGCGGCTTATACCGAGCGAGTTCAAATTGCCGCAGCAAGGCAATCCGGCACAGGCAGTTTGGGCGTCGGTGGAGTAGAAACCGTCGTGCTCAAAGGTGATCCGAATGAAAGTGGCGTCTACGCGATCATGCCGCGAGTTTCTGCGCAAACACAGGTTGCCGCGCATTCCCATCGCGATGATCGTGTGGCAACTGTTATCCCCGGCACTTGGCACATTGGATAGGAGAGAGGTTTGAGGAGTCGAAGATCAGGTTTTAGGAGCCGAAGATGAAGGCTCTTTCTCCGGCGGAGCTTCTATACCGAACCGCCCGGACGAAACTACTTGCAGAAAGGGGTGAAGCCCGTTTTAGTCCAGATTACTGGCCGCGGTCCCTCTTCGATTGAGTACGTTGACCCGGCGCCAGACCCCCGTTCACCTAAATCCGAGTAAGCTTTGCATGCACTGAAAGCAGGGAGAAGTTCTCATGAAAGCAGTCCTGCTCTACTCCTATGGTGATCCGGAACAATTGCGCTACGAAGAAACCGCCATGCCGAAGTATGGGGATAACGAAGTGCTCGTAAAAGTGCGCGCCACCAGCATCAATCCCATTGATGTGAAAATACGCAGCGGAGCAGCGAAATCTCGCTTTTCTATTGAATTTCCAGCGATCTTAGGGAGGGACCTTTCCGGTGAAGTTGTGGAAACGGGTCGCAACGTTCAGGGTTTTCCAAAAGGAATGCGCGTTATGGCGCTGGCCAATGGCACCTACGCGGAGTACACGGTCGCCAAGGCCGACGTGATCGCTCCGATCCCGGATGCTTTGAATTTCGAACAGGCAGGCGCACTTCCACTGGTCACCACCACTGGGGCTCAATTGATCGAACGGGCGGTGAAGCCCAAAGCGGGTCAGACTGTGCTCGTCACCGGAGCATTGGGAGGCGTAGGACGAACGGCTGTGCATGTGATTCGGAAACATGGAGCGAGTGTATTGGCGGGTGTGCGGGCGAAGGAAAAAGAAGAGGCGTCGAAATTAAGTGTTGACGGAGTTGTTGCCATCGACAGCGATGAAGAGATTGAGCACCTGCATGATCTGGACGCAATTGCCGACACTGTGGGAGGCACGACAATTCAGCGGCTACTCAAAGCGATCCGTAAGGGCGGCGTCCTCGGCTCAGTGCTCGGCGAGCCGGAGGGTGCCAAGAAATACGACATCCGCGTCGAGGCGTTTATGGTGCAGCCGGACGCCTCACGACTCTATCAACTGGCTGACGATGTTTCTCGCCATGAATTCTCGATTCCGATTGCTCGCACGATGAAGTTGCAGGAAATTCAAGAGGCGCATCGCATTTTTGAGCGCGGCGGGCTGGCCGGGAAAATCGTACTGGTTCCGTGATCGGGCGATAGGAATCGGATGACGATTGACCCGTACGCGTCCACTGCCAGCGAAGAAGGATATTGCACCGGGAACCGAAGGAAAATGAGAACTTCGTAGCCGCTGTGGTAGCCACCCCTGTAAGCCTATGTAATTAAAGGAATGGCGGAGAGAGAGGGATTCGAACCCCCGATACCCGTAAAGGTATACACGCTTTCGAGGCGCGCGCCTTCAGCCACTCGGCCATCTCTCCGCGCCCACTAGTTTCGGTTTTATCTTATCAGGGAAGCTGGTGGCTTCGGATTTTCGCGGCCAACTCAGTGAACTGAGCCCGGCTCAATCTACCGACCGGTGACCGGCCGCCAGTTGCTCAGAGAGCCTGGTTCGCGAAGGCGGGTACACCCACAATGGTGAACCTGCATCGAAAATGCCACTATGCTGGCAATGGCGTCTAGCGCCCCGCGGTAGTGGTTTCCACTGGCCGATCGCATGTATGCAACCAGTGGGCCCGAAAGCACTGGCGAAGCCCCACGCTTACAGGTTGGCGACACTAGCCTTCAGCTCAGACAAGGGCTCGGGCTCCGAAAGTTCTCGTCTTGGATGTCGGCGCTATTGCTATAGCATGGCCCGGATAAGTCACCGGAATTTTTCGGGTTGCCGCAATTGATCCAGGAGCGTAGATATTGGGCGGGGTAAGTCTGTCGGATCGCTCGTAATTGTGCGAGAATCTTGAGCGGATCCAACCGCGCAAAAGAGGGCGACAAGAATCACAGGCAGCGATTTGCATTGCATTCCGCCTCCTCATTTCTGGGTGGTAGTGATCGGAGTCTGACCATTCGGCACGCTGGACTCCTCTCACCCCAGACCTTAATTTCGCAGCGGCGCCTTGTCCAGTGCAGCCTTCAGAGATTCGAACGCGCGTTGTTGATAGGGTTCGGCGGTCTTCCGCGTGAATACCGGGCCGACGCTTTG